>JBGTBA010000063.1:0-2183 GCA_041749595.1 Flavobacteriaceae bacterium
CCCGGCTTTTATTGTGCCCATGGTAAACCCGGACAATAATCAGCATAGCCCCAACGAGAACCTAAGGATTGGAATGATCGCCTATGGTATCCAGACTTTTTATGGGATATTGAGTAGCACGATGGAATAGGGAATAAAATAGTGTGTTTAGAAATCCCGCTTCTTAAATAATCGCCTAAGCTTCCTGCCCATATTACCATTGCCGTGTTTACAAAATGTGCATAAGTAAACGTGCTTATTTATGTCTCATTTTTTTTTTATCCTTTTAAATTTGAAATTAAAATCCTCTCTAATGAACACCACTATAGTCAATGAAAATAGTGAAATCAAAAAAGTTATAACTACTTTTCTGAAAACCTTACAGGATAGGGAATCAACTTCTTACGGATATCGTCAAGGGCATTTGCTGTATTTAAACGGGTGCGCACAGGTATTGACCCAATCCAAAGACAAATTTGAATTGTCTATTGATGATGAATTCCACGATTTTAAACTAAAAATATCTGTAGACGATGAGATTGAAGCGGACTGTAATTGCAAATCTAAAAATTGGTGCCACCATAAAGTTGCCGGCTTGCTTCAAGTTTCAGAGATAATCAGTCGTTATGACTCTGACGGAAAACCCGAAGGGAAGGTCTATACGCGTCAGGGCATGATTGCACGTGTAATGGAAGAACGGGCTGAAAAAGCAAGAAAATCGAACTATCACATCACTTTTTCCAATTCGGTTTTTGGAGAACATATTTTAACCAATGAAAGGGCAAAACGCTATAAACTTACTTTTCGCGATATAGCTTCCCAAAAGGGCTATTGTTCCTGCCCCGATTACCAAACCAACAAGTTGGGCACTTGCAAACACTTGATGTTTGCCTTTGAAAAATTCAAATCGATAAACGGCCAAAACCTTTCAACACAGTATCCTTTTGTTGAAATTTTCCTTGACCCGCTAAATAGCTATACCATTTCATGGTTTTATCCGCACCAATTGACTGAAGAAATCGGAAATTTAATAGCCTCTTATTTTGGAGAAAACAATACGCTCAGGGACGATATGGCCAACCAATTTTTAACCTTCGTACAACAGGCCGAAAAACACAAACAGGTTTATATCCGTCCCGAGGTTTTAAATCAATTGGAATAAAACTACACGAATAGATTGATTGCGTCTATTGAGGAAAAAAATATCATAGATTTTTCGCCGATAAAGGCCGAACTTTATCCTTATCAAAAAGAAGGAATCGCCTTTGCTACCTATAAAAAAGGAGCAATCATTGCCGATGAAATGGGACTTGGAAAAACCATTCAGGCCATTGGCACGGCACTGCTGAAAAAGCAATTGTTCGGATTTACGAAAACACTTGTTGTTTGTCCGGCTTCTTTAAAGGCACAATGGAAAAAGGAAATCGAGAAATTTTCCGACGAAAAAGCGATTATAGTGGAAGGTTTCCCTAACGAAAGGGCAAAAATATACCGCAACAAGGAGGCTTATTTTCAAATTATAAACTACGAGACTGTTTTACGAGACAGTCGTGCCATAAATACAACCAATTTTGATTTTATCATACTTGACGAAGCGCAACGCATCAAAAATTTTGAAACCATTACGGCAAATGCCATAAAATCGCTGAACAAAAAGCACGCTCTTGTGATTACCGGTACACCCATCGAGAACAAGCTCATCGATTTATACTCTATAATAGAATTTATCAATCCACGGTTACTGGCTCCTTTATGGGAGTTTTCATATCAGCACTGTTATTTCGACCATGAATCTAAAAATAAGATTACCGGGTATTACAACCTACAGGAACTAAAAAATAGGCTAAAACCACTTCTTCTTCGGAGGGAAAAACAGGAAGTATTAGACCAAATCAACAAGGTAACCCAAATTGACGTGCCGGTTGAAATGCATCCTTTGCAGCAAGAGTACCATGCCAATAGTGCAAAGGCCATTGCCCAGGTGTTGAGGAAAAAATTTAAAACCCCTTATGATATGCAAATGATCACCAAACATTTGCAAACCATGCGCATGGCTTGCGACTCTGTAGCCTTCCCTAAAAATAGGACAGTTTAAAATTCGAATTTATTAACTTTAAATTCAAACTGTCACAATGAAAAGCAGCAAGTTTAGTGAGAGCCAGATTATCAAGGCTCTAAAGGAAATCGAACAGGGGCGTAGTGTT
>JBGTBA010000064.1:0-66136 GCA_041749595.1 Flavobacteriaceae bacterium
CCCTGGGATCCGTAAGTACCATCCTTGGTGTTGATATTATCTTTGCGAATACCATACCCGAAGGTTACGAAATTTTAGGACTACAGGATCCGGATCCTTTCAGCCTTTTCCAAAAGGACAAAGCCATGGTGGTACTTAACAATAAGCCATGGAACATAGAGGCTCTGGCACATTTGTTGGACGACAGGGTAACCCCCAACAAGTATATGTTCATTCGCAATAATGGATTGGTTCCTGAAAAAATTGATATTAAAAATTGGATATTGACCATCGATGGGGAATCGGCAAAACAAAAAAAGTCCTATGCCCTGGCAGAATTGCAATCAAAATTCAAACACTATTCCTACCAACTTACCCTGGAATGTGCGGGCAATGGAAGAAGTGAATTTGATCCGCCCGCTGAAGGGAATCAATGGACCATCGGTGCCGTGTCATGTGCCAAATGGACAGGGGTACGCCTAAAGGATGTGTTGGCAGATGCAGGGATTAAGGATAATGCGGTATATATTGGGTACCATGCCGTGGATGCGCATTTAAGCAGGGATCCCAACAAAGAACCTATTTCCCGGGGAGTCCCCATTGCCAAAGCCTTACAGGAAGAAACATTGCTTGCCTTTAAAATGAACGATGCCGATATTCCTATCGCACACGGCTACCCTTTGCGATTGGTGGCGGGAGGGTATCCCGCTTCGGTTTCGGGAAAGTGGGTAAACCGGATAAGCGTTCGGGATAAAGTACACGATGGCGAGAAAATGACCGGTTCCTCCTATAAAGTGCCCTGTGAAACCGTGGCTCCAGGAGAAACGGTAAAGGATGAGGATATGTGCATCATAGAATCCATGCCGGTGAAGTCGCTCATCACATTCCCCAAGTCGGGAGCCATGATCGATCATGGAAAAAAATTGCATATTAGGGGGCACGCCTGGGCAGGTGAGTTAGCGGTAGCCAAAATGGAATACTCCATAGATTTTGGGGCTGCTTGGTCTCCATGCACATTGGAAAAACCCTTAAACCGAACGGCATGGCAGCATTTTTCGGCAAGCGTATCATTTCCCAAAAAAGGATATTATGAGGTTTGGGCCCGAGCCACGGACACCAATGGAATTTCCCAGCCCATGTTGGTTCCCGGGTGGAATCCTAAAGGATATCTGAACAATGCCTGCCATCGTATTGCAGTAAAAATAACATAAATGGCACGTAAAGAACATATGGACAAACGTTTTCGCGGTATTTATCGTCTGTTGATCGTGGTGAGTGCCGTGATCGTCATTGCTTCGGTCTTTTTAATATCTATATATAAAGACCCGCTTACCACAATCGATAAAGAGATAGACCCTACCACAGTGGAAGTATCGGCAAATGAAGACCCGGACAAAATTGAAAATGGTATCCATATACGTACCGGACTTATTGCGGCGGAAGGATTGACCGAGGTGGTAAACAATTGCACCACTTGCCATTCGGCCAAATTGGTCATTCAGAATAGGATGGGCAAGGAACGCTGGGAGGCCACGATACGATGGATGCAGGAGACCCAAAATTTATGGGATTTGGGAAAAAATGAAAGTATCATAATCGATTATCTGGTCAAAAATTATCCGCCCAAGAATAAGGGGAGGAGAGAAGTGCTTACCAATGTGGAATGGTACCAATTAAAAGAATAACCTGGCCTGGTTTTTTATTTTGTAACTACATAAGACCGGAAAAGAAATAGAATGCTTTGGAAAAATATATAGATGCTTTTTTGAGCTCCTTTATCGGGACGGCAAACTGGACATGGCGTTCCATTGTTTTTGAGGTGCCTTGGTTTACCAATTATTTTTGGGGATTGATACTGATTTCATTGGTGGTCTGGTCGTTGGAAATAGTGTTTCCCTGGCGTAAAGTCCAGTCCATTTTTAGGAAGGATTTTTGGTTGGACGGGTTTTACATGTTCTTTAACTTCTTCATTTTTGCCATTGTTATAAGTGGTTTCTATGAGCTGTTGTGCTTGCTTTTCAACGAAATGGGGATAACTACCAAGAGTTTGGTCCTTATGGACCTTTCCTCGATGCCTTCATGGTTACAACTCAGCGTCTTTTTTGTGGTGTTGGATTTTGTGCAATGGTTTACCCATATTTTGCTGCACCGATATCCATTTTTATGGCAATTCCATAAGGTGCACCATTCCGTGAAGGAAATGGGGTTTGCGGCCCATTTGCGCTATCACTGGATGGAAAATATCCTCTATAAACCGTTAAAGACACTTGGTGTAATGGTTTTGGGCGGCTTTGAACCCGAACAGGCCTATATCGTTCATTTTATGGCAATTACCATTGGTCACCTCAATCATTCCAATATAAAACTAACATGGGGGCCTTTAAAGTACGTGCTCAACAACCCCGTTATGCATCTCTATCATCATGCCTATGTGCTGCCCAAAGGGAGCTATGGGGTAAATTTTGGCATAAGTTTAAGTCTGTGGGATTATGTGTTCAAAACCAATTACATTCCCGAGGATAGCGGTACCATTGAATTAGGTTTTAAGGGGGACGAAGATTTTCCCAAAGATTTTTTCCATCAAAATAGGTACGGGTTTAAAAAGCCCAAGAAGTAGGTTACACATACTTCTTGGGCTTTTGCACCCAATATCCTATTGATTTTATTGGATGGTGAAATTAAAGGTCTGGGCAATGTCCGTTTCCCCACCGGCATCGGCCAGAGTACCGTTATTCGGTTTTTTGGGCTGGTGCCGCAGGGTTACCGTAAGCGTGCCCGGACCAGCCGTTAAGGTTGATAGGTTAAAAAGTATTCCCAAAGGATTTCCATTTCCATCTTCATCGGCATAGACAATAGTACCAATGGGCCCGGTGGATGAAAAGAAAAACTGGTGGTCATTTGCTTCTTGGGCCACCTCTTCCGTAATATCCTCTATAGGGGTCATGGTTTCGTTAAGGAGTACTATACGTCCTGAATAGGTGGTGTTAACCAAAAGGTTGTCTGAAACAGTTATTACCGGGGCATTTGGGCCATCTCCATCCAGATCCCGGGATTGTAATTCAATAGGCATACTTCCAGCGCCTGGGGTCAATACCACTCTCACAGTAGTAATTACCTCTTCCTGATTTATAGGCTTAGGATGCTCATTGTCTTTGGAACAAGCGGAAAACAGTAGGCCGCCCATAAAGCATACGGCAATCCGTTTGGCCGTCATTATTTTATTAAAGAGATTAATGCTCATGGTAGTAGAGTGGATTTATTAATAGTTTAATTTTAACCGAACTAAAAAATCCCTTCCCAGATCATCCGAAAAATAACGTAATCTGTTTAGGTATTCCCTATAATCCGTGTCCCAAATATTGTGTATTGCCAGGCCAATGGACAGCGTCTTATTTGGTGATAGACCAAATTTCATTTCGGCATCCAATCCCATTAAATGGTAGGCATCCGGCGGGGTATTGATTTCAAGGACAACATTTTCATTTTGCTCCGGGGATCGTACGATGATATTATCGGGGTATTCATTTTGCCGAAAAACGTATTGGCTATCCAACGAAACCCTTAGGTTGTTCCAGTCCTTTTTAGTAAATGCAATACTGTTTACGAGGTTGGCCGATGGCATATTGATCAAGGCCCCATTCCTATCCGTATCCTTCCCTTTTACCAAGGAAAACCGGTGGTCCGAACGCCAATTTTCGGTCCATTGGGAATAGGCGGAGGCATCGAATCCGATCAACCGTGCATTGGTCTGCCGATAGGCCCATACCGGGAAGGCGCCACGGATGGTAAATTCCAGCCCTGTGGGTTCTAAAAGGATAAAGTCGTTGATGGTATTGAAGTATGGGGCTATTTCATACCCCCAGGCAGTACCCGTTTTTTGAAGCGATAGGGACAATTTATGCGATGTCTCTCTCTTTATCCTCAAATCGCCCAATTCTATACGTGCTGCCGAATGGTGTAGGCCATCGCTAAAAAGCTCCGATGGGTTTGGCGCGCGCTGCGACAAGGCATAATTAAATCGAAATTTTGTTTCCCGGCTTACATCGTATTGCAAGCCTGCTGTTGCAGAGATATTGTGATAATCAAACACGGGATTGGTCAGTAATTGGTTCCCTAAGTCATCTATCACAAAATTCTGGAATTCTTGGTCATAGCCCCTTTCTTCCCACCGGGAGGTTTGGTAGAATTTTTTGGCATCGATCCTGCTAAAATCATAGCGAAGCCCGGCATCCAGTAATAAGGCATTGGAAACGATATATTCACCGATCAGGAATCCCCCAAAGTCGTACTTGTCATAATCCGGTATCAATCTTCGAACGCCCGTACCGGGATCCGAAAAATTTTCCTGATAGCGGAAAAGCATTCCGGAATTCAATTTATAATTGCTTTTGGCATCAATTTTAAAACCCGTGGACAGGGTATAGGTGGTCAACTCCAAATCCAATGAGGCCTTGTTGCGGTCATCCCCCACACGTATATCAAACTCAAGGCGATGGTTGAGTTGAAAATCATATTGCAAGTTCAGTTTTCCAACACCTTCGAACCGATGATAGTACGTTAGTTTCCCCAAATGGTGGGTCACTTCCTGATCTGGCGGATCAATGGCATAGGTAAAATCATTGACAACAAGTGGTTGCTGGCTATTGATCCCCCGTATAAGATCATCGATATTCCCGATATGCGATGCCCTGAGGATACCGATATCCGTTTTAAAAAAAGAGTAATATGCGTCCCAGCCTTGGGCAAAATTATGTTTTCCAAAAGTCATGGAACCGCCTCTTTCGGAAATGCCCGTGTTGGAAAGGATGTAGTCCGGAGATTCCGAATCCCCGAACCGCTTAAAGGATCCCTGGCCTTTAATAAACCATCCATTGGCATAGGACTTGGTCAGTTCGGTGGTACCGTTCCCGCCCCTTCCATTGGTGGCGCCGTTCAAGATGGTTTTACCGTAAAGGCTGTCCTTGGCGGGAAAGTGGGCCTGTTCCAAGACAATTACCCCTCCAATGGCGTCACCCCCGTATTCCAAAGCCGCAGCACCTTTAATGACAGATACACTATTGGTACTGTTTATGTCTACGTTTGGGGCGTGTTCGTCTCCCCATTCCATGTCCTGCATGCGAACCCCATTGTTCAGTATAAGTACACGACTGCCATTTAGCCCTTGGATTACAGGTTTCACAATTTTAGAGCCGGTGCTAAGTGAGGACACCCCGGTGATCTGTTTTAGGGCATCGCCCAAACTACCGCTGCTGTAACGCTCCAATGCATCAATTTTTAAGGTTGCTTCTTGGGCGGAATTGGTTTTGTTCAAAAAGATATCGCCTATGACCTTCACTTCGTTCAGTTGCTCCATGTGATGTTCCAAGGTGATTTTTTTGAAGGTATCGCCTTGGATGTCCAAGGTGAAAAATTGGGATGAACACTCAGGATGTGACACCTCTATTTCATAAGATCCATCACATAGTCCTTTTATGGTAAATTCTCCTTCTAAATTAGATACCGCCACTTTATCGGTACCGTACACTTGGATGGTTGCCCCAGCAAGCGGCGTTTGGTCATGGAAATCCTGTACGGACCCTTTTAGCGTGCTGCTGCATTGCTGGCCAAAGATATATGTAGGGAACGCTATAGCAAATAGCAGTGCATGGATGCCTCTCATCGGAAAAAATTGTTGATTGATAAAATAATGTTTTCCCCTATCTGAAGGAAGAAAAATGAAGGTGCGGGAAACTAGGCCACAACAGGTGGGGGCCTACAGTAAAAATAGAAAATATTGCCATCAAGGGTGATCCTGGAAGCCAATTTGAAGTTTCTTTCAAAAGGGACAAAAACCAGATTGGCACTTGGGGCGTTGATTTCTTGGGAAACTAAAAATTGATTTTGTTGATTTAACGAGACGATATCGCAAATAGAACAGTTTTCTATTTTATTGTTTTTATCGGTTTGATGGGAATACACATGAAAAGAAGAAACCTTGACAAGCATCAAGGCCGTAAAAAGAAAAAACAAGGCTATTTTCTTATACGATGAATACATAAATGCGAATTTAGCTAAAAATGTGGGAGGATCAGTATAAAAAAGACTTAATTAGAAAAAAAAGATAAAAAAAAATTGGGACTATGTTGATTTTATTCGGGGGGAATAGAGATCAGGTGCCGTGCTTATTTTATATGAAACGTATCTGCAAATCCACTTTTTTTATGATCCTTTAAAGTGTTTTATGCCTAACAATCACTGAGGTACACCCCAACGGCCAGTCCGCCCTCCGAGGTTTCCTTGTATTTGGAACTCATGTCCTTGGCGGTTTCCCACATGGTATTTACCACCTTGTCCAAAGACACTTTTGCATTTTCCGGATTGGAGCCCATGGCCAGCTCAGCCGCATTGATGGCCTTTATGGCACCCATGGAATTGCGTTCTATGCATGGAATTTGTACGAGTCCGCCAATAGGATCGCAGGTAAGTCCCAAATGGTGTTCCATGGCAATTTCCGCCGCCATCAGTACTTGCCCAGGGCTACCGCCCATGACCGATGTCAACGCTCCCGCAGCCATGGCTGAGGAAACCCCAATTTCGGCCTGGCAACCGCCCATGGCAGCAGAAATGGTGGCTCCTTTTTTAAAGATGCTCCCAATTTCCCCAGCGACCAAAAGAAATTGTTTTATATGCTCAAAAGTGGCATCGTGGTTCTCTATGACCAGATAATACATTAAAACAGCGGGGATAACTCCCGCACTTCCGTTGGTGGGTGCAGTGACCACACGCCCCAAAGAGGCATTTACCTCATTTACGGAAAGGGCAAAACAACTGACCCATTGCAGGATTTGCCGAAATTTCACTTCGGTCTCCCGTATGGTCTGCAGCCATTCCCGGGGGGTGGAATAGGGGAGATCTCCCTTTAAATTTTGGTGCAAATCAAAAGCCCTACGCCGCACGTTGAGTCCGCCCGGAAGGTTTCCCTCGGTGTGGCAACCGGTGTACATGCACTCCAACATGGTCTGCCATATCCGTTGCAGTCCGGTATCGATTTCAATATCGGTGCGCAACGAACGTTCATTTTCCAAAACCAGTTCGGAAATACTTTTGTTCTCTTTTTGGCAATAGTCCAACAGTTGTGCACCGTTCTGTATCGGGAAAGGGAATTTTTCAAAAATTCCCATATTTTTCTCGGCATTGCTTCTCATTTCCTTTACCACAAAGCCGCCACCGATGGAATAATAGGTTTCGGACACGGTTTTACCCGAAGTCAGATTGGCGGTAAACGTTAGGCCATTGGCATGGAAGGGCAAAAATGTTTTATGGAAAAAAAGGGCTGTTTCAGGATTGAATTTCAGTTCTCTTTCGTTGTTGAAATTCAGGATTTCCGTAGACTTGATCCGCTGTACAATGGTTTGTATGGAAGCAATGGGTATATATTCCGGGTCTTCGCCGGACAGTCCCAGCATAATGGCGTAATCCGTGGCGTGCCCTTTTCCCGTTAATGAAAGGGAGCCATGGATATGGATTTCCAATTCGGATACCTGATCAAAAATTTGGCCCGATTTCAATTCACCGATCCATCTCTTGGCTGCCCGCCATGGCCCTAAGGTATGTGAGCTGGATGGACCGACCCCAATTTTAAGCATATCAAAAACACTGATGCACTCCATGACCCGATTTTATTTTAATCTAAGATAAAGATAAGACTATATTATGGTTTGTAACATCAAGCTATTTATTGGGGTTCGGAATAAAAATTTAAGGTGTATTTTAACTTGGTTGAAATTATAAAGGAGTGTTTATTTATCCGATCAATTTCTTGGATATCCATCTATTTTTTTGCTGTTATTTGCGTATTCTAATGGATCATTTTTCCATTAACACATTAAAAAGTAGATGAGTAAGCATGTTTGGTCTGTTCCGGTTTTTTCGGGAGTATTTTTTTGCTGCGCAACTGACCGTTAAGTTATGATTTAGGCTTGGTTCTATGCCCTATAAAAACGAGGGAGTACAGTAGCTTTTAACGGGCAGTAGTAGTACTAAAAGACCCAGAGCACATACTTCTATTTGCCATAATCTGCCACCTTGTCATATTTCTGGTCATGGCACAATCATTGAATTGGAAGGGGAAACACAAAAAGAATTTTCAACACCATAAATAATTAAAAAATGAGTAAGATAATAGGAATAGATTTAGGAACGACCAACTCTTGCGTTTCTGTAATGGAGGGTAATGAACCAGTCGTAATTCCGAACGCAGAGGGTAAACGGACCACACCTTCTGTCATCGCCTTTGTTGAGGGTGGAGAGATTAAGGTTGGTGATCCCGCAAAAAGGCAGGCCGTTACAAACCCGCACAAAACCATATATTCCATAAAGCGGTTTATGGGCAATAAATTTTCCGAATCCACCCAAGAAGTAAATAGGGTTCCATATAAAGTGGTAAAAGGCGATAATGATACCCCGCGTGTAGACATTGACGGGCGTTTGTACACGCCTCAAGAACTATCTGCCATGATACTTCAAAAGATGAAGAAAACGGCAGAGGATTATTTGGGGCACAGTGTTAGCCGTGCCGTAATAACGGTCCCCGCTTATTTTAACGATGCCCAACGACAGGCTACAAAAGAAGCGGGTGAGATTGCCGGACTTACCGTGGAACGCATAATCAACGAGCCTACGGCCGCATCTCTGGCCTATGGTCTGGACAAAAAACACAAAGATCAGAAAATTGTTGTTTTTGATTTTGGAGGTGGGACACATGACGTTTCCGTTCTGGAATTGGGCGATGGAGTTTTTGAGGTGCTTTCCACTGACGGGGACACTCATTTGGGAGGTGACGATGTAGACCAAAAAATCATCGATTGGTTAGCTGATGAGTTCAATAAAGAGGAAAGCATAGATCTGCGTAAGGATGCCATGGCATTGCAACGTTTAAGGGAGGCTGCGGAAAAGGCCAAAATAGAATTGTCATCTTCGGCACAGACCGAGATAAACCTGCCTTATGTTACGGCTACGGCAACTGGCCCAAAGCATTTGGTACGCACTTTGACCCGTGCAAAATTTGAGCAATTGATCGAGGATTTGGTCAAAAGGACCATTGAACCTTGCCAGACCGCCTTAAAGGCGGCAGGGCTATCAAAAAGTGATATCGATGAGATTATCCTGGTAGGCGGTTCCACAAGGATTCCAGCAGTACAGGAAGCGGTAGAGAAATTTTTCGGAAAGAAGCCATCAAAAGGGGTAAACCCGGATGAAGTGGTTGCCGTAGGCGCAGCCATTCAAGGTGGGGTTTTAACCGGTGATGTAAAGGATGTTTTGTTGTTGGATGTAACACCTTTGTCCCTTGGCATTGAGACCATGGGCGGGGTTATGACCAAATTGATAGAATCCAACACCACCATACCTACCAAAAAGTCACAAGTTTTCTCAACGGCGGCAGATAACCAACCTTCTGTAGAAATACACGTACTGCAAGGGGAACGACCCATAGCAAGTGGAAACAAGACCATTGGTCGGTTTCATTTGGATGGTATTCCGCCCGCACAAAGGGGAACACCACAAATTGAGGTAACTTTTGACATTGATGCCAACGGAATAATTAAAGTTTCCGCAACCGATAAGGCCACCAATAAAACACAGGACATTAGGATTGAAGCGTCTTCCGGTTTGACGGAGGAGGAGATCAAAAAGATGAAAGCCGAGGCCGAGGCCAATGCGGAATCGGATAAAAAGGCAAAGGAAACCGCGGATAAGCTTAATGAGGCAGATGGCATGATTTTTCAAACGGAAAAGCAATTGAAGGAATTTGGCGACAAACTATCCGCCGATAAGAAAAAAACCATTGATGATGCTTTGGGAGAACTTAAAAAAGCCTATGACAGCAAAGACCTGACCATGATAAATCCAGCTTTGGATAAGATTAACGAAGTTTGGAAAGTAGCATCGGAAGAAATGTACAAAGCGCAGGCCGAAGCACAGCAGGGGGCACCATCCAGTAACGGAAAGACAGCATCCAACGAAGGGGAAAAAGAAGGCGACAGCGTAGAAGATGTTGACTTTGAGGAAGTGAAATAAATACGGACAATGTCTGTGAAACTATTGAAAAGGGTGGAAATTTCCACCCTTTTTCTGTTTTCCATATCCATTTTGTTTCACTATTGGGAGAATATGAAGTAATTTTGGGGGTATGGTAAAAAACTACTCAACATTCCTAGTACCGCTTATAATCGTTGCGGCCCCTTTTTTTGCAAAGGCCCAGGAATTTAAGATTTTCACCACAAGCGATTTTGATTTAAAGGGATCCGTAAAATCGTGTGTGGTAATCACCAATTACGGGAAGGAGGAATTTGATTTTGACGAGGACGGGCTTTTGACCAAATCCGTTACCCGATACAATGAAACCGATTATGATATTACCTCTTACAAATACGACAACAGGGAAATAAAGGAAAAGCGGGTAGAGAACTATAGGGATGGGGCGTTCAACAAAATCACTTCATTTGCCAATTTTTACTCTGTTGATACCACTTCCGGAAAAAAAGTGACAGAAAAGATAGTCTCATACAGTAAAGAATTATTGGCCCAAAACGAATACGTATATGACAGCATAGGCAGATTAGCCCATATAAAACACGCCGACAGGGAAGGCATAGACGTAATTGCTTTGGAATATTTGGATTATAAGGGAGAATCCACCGTTACCTACCTTTTGGACGGCGTGGTCCAGAAAACCATTCGTACCTCCCAAAAAAAAGGGAAATCAAATGCGGATCAACGGATAGAACTGACCAAGGAATTTTTAAACGGGGAACCCAATAAGGCGTTGGAACAGGTTTATGACGGGGAAAATAAAATGATAGCCGAAACCAAGTTTGTCTATGACACGGAAAAAAAGGGATTTATCCAGCAAGAGGCCATCGGTTATTTGTACAACGATCTTGGAATGCTGGTTGAAATGAAGACAAAAGCGAACAAAAGTGAGGATTTGAAAAAATACATTTACCAATATGATGATGGGGAGATGGGAAATTGGATAAAACAGATTGTGACGCCGGACAATACCTATACAACCAGAAGGATTGTTTATTATAAAAAATAGATCCAAAGAATATCAAAGTCAAAGTTACGTTATGGCTAAAGGGTATGCCATTCCTTTTTTAGGATGCCGTAGCAACAGGTGTTTCTTTTAAAACCATCGAGCAAATAGATATTTTCACGTAGAATACCCTCCAACTTTGCGCCCAATTTTTCAACTGCTTTTCTGGAGCGTATGTTTCTCTCATCTATCCGAAACTCTACTTTTTCAAAGGCCATTTCATAAAAGGCGTATTGCAGCATCAATGATTTCATCGCATAGTTAAGTCCGCTTCCCTGAAATTCCTTCCCGATCCAAGTAGAGCCGATTTCCAGAACCTTGTTGTTCCAGTCAATATTCATAAAACGCGTACTTCCTGCATATTTTTCAACCCTTTTGTCAAAAACAATAAAGGGAACGGCAGATTTTTGCCCATACTTTTCTAGCGCAGCTTCCACATATTCTTTAAGAGAATCCGGGGTTTCTATATCCGATGGGGAATATTGGACCAACTTGTTTTCCGAGGCAACAGGGATCAGGTTATGGAAATTGGCTAAGTTTAGCCCAGAAAGCAGTACAGTGGCATTCTCCAAAGTTGGTATGGGGATTTGCATGGCGCGGAAATATTTTTTACAAAAATCAAATATAACCAAAAGGTTGAATTGTATATCTATTGATTATTTTTACAAAAAATAGAATCGATGGACGAGCTAAGGGAAAAAATTTTGGCAATATGCAACGAAAACCGCAAAGGAACCCTGATGGAAACCCTAGAGATAGATTATGTTGAGGTTGGGGATAATTTTTTGGTGGGGCGTATGCCCGTAACACCCAAAGTGTACCAACCGGATGGGGTATTGCATGGAGGCGCAACGGTTGCGCTTGCGGAGAGTGTGGGCAGTGCGGCCTCCTATATCTTCTTGAATGCACAGGAATTTTTTATCCGCGGCATTGAAATTTCCGCCAACCACGTTAAAAGCGTCAGGGAAGGCTATGTTTTTGCAAAGGCCTCTCTATTGCATAAAGGACGTACTACCCAACTTTGGGAAATTAAGATCACGGATCAGGAAAACAATTTGATTTCCATTTGTAAACTTACGACCATTGCTTTATCCAAAAAATAATATGTTGCAACGGTTTTGGGAAAAAATAGAGGACTTACATCAAAGGAAAATACCCTTTGTGGTGTACAGAAAACCCAATAAAAACAAATTGGTCTCCATGGCGCAACAAAGCAGGGATATTCATTATGTAAGGGATTTCACGGAAACGGGTTTTGTTTTTGCACCTTTTGACGGTAAGAAACAAGCAATCCTTATCCGTCCGGATGAACTGCACCGGGTGGTTTACCCACCAAAGGAAAATAAGGGACCCGGGCCAAAAGGATTGCCCATTGTAGCACAGGACCAGAAAACGTTTCATATCAACCTTGTAACAAAAGGCATTGCCGAAATAGATTTGGGAACGTTAAAGAAAGTTGTTCTTTCCCGAAAAACAGAGCATCCCTGCACTGAAAACCCCATTCAACTTTTTCAGAAACTTTTAGACACTTATTTTTCCGCCTTCTGTTACTTGTGGTACCACCCACGCATTGGTTTGTGGCTGGGAGCAACACCTGAGCTGTTGTTAAAGGCCAATGGGACCGGATTTACCACTGTGTCGTTGGCAGGGACCCAAAAATATGAGGGAAAACCACCGATATGGAAAAAAAAAGAATTAGAAGAACAGTCCCTGGTCACCAATTACATTTCCGAAGCACTTGCAACCAAAATCAAGGAATTTGAAATATCGGAATTGGAATCGATCAAAGCCGGAAACCTATGGCATTTGCGAACTTCTATTTCTGGCCGGACAGGAACCATACAGATTGGGGAATTGATAAAAATTTTGCATCCAACCCCGGCAGTTTGCGGCATTCCAAGAGTAGCTGCAAAAGAGTTCATTTTAAAAAACGAGAATTATGATAGGGAGTATTATACCGGATTTTTGGGAATGCTCAATTTTAAGGATAGTGAAAGCATAACGGAACTTTTTGTAAACCTTCGATGCATGCAGGTAAGAGATGAAAAGGGTATTATATACGTCGGGGGAGGGATAACCCAAGAATCCATCCCGGAAAGTGAATGGCAGGAAACTATAGATAAAAGCAGTACCATGCTCAATATTCTTTTAAACCGGGATTAATTGGGCGGTAAGATTGGTTTAAGAATTTCTTCCGTCGTATTTTTGTGCCCTGTATGAAGTATTCCAACATTCCATCGGCACAAACAGTGGTTTTGCACTGTAAGGAAAGAGGCATTAAAGATATTGTGATTTCTCCTGGTTCCAGGAACGCACCATTGATCATCGGCTTTTCGGAAGACCCCTTCTTTAAATGCTTCAGTATTGTAGATGAGCGTTGTGCCGCTTTTTTTGCCTTGGGCATGGCACAACAACAAAGGATCCCCGTGGCCTTGGTATGCACTTCCGGCAGTGCACTATTAAATTACTATCCGGCCATTGCGGAGGCTTTTTACAGCCATATCCCATTAGTGGTCATCTCTGCGGACAGGCCCAGTTATATGGTGGATATAGGAGATGGACAGGCCATACGGCAGGATTTTGTTTTTGAAAAACATATAGGTTATTCCGCAAATCTGGGACAAGACCTTGTACATGCCACGGAAAAGATGAAGATGTACGCCCCCCAACTATTCACGGAGAGCACTGTTGAAATGGCCCAGGCCGTGGTTCAGGAACGCAATGATGCAGAGTTGTACAAAGCCTTTGGGACCGCCTATAACGAACATCTTCCCATACATATAAACGTTCCTTTTGAGGAACCGCTCTACAGCACCATAAAAGAACCTTGCGTAGTTCCTGCCATTAAGCAAATCCCAAAAGAAAACAATCCGATAAAAAATATTGGGGCATTTGTTGATATTTGGAATTCCTCAAAAAGAAAGATGGTGCTCATAGGGGTAAATTATCCGAACGAAATTGAGAGGCGATTTTTGGAAACCTTGGCAAAAGATTTATCGGTCATTGTTTTTACAGAGACCCTATCCAACGTGCATCACCCCAGATTTTTCCCAAGTATAGACAGCATTATAGTTCCCATTGAAAAATCGAAAGACCGAGATACACTTTTTAAAAAATTGCAACCAGAAGTATTGCTAACTTTTGGAGGTCTCATCGTATCAAAAAAAATAAAGGCTTTTTTGCGTCAATACAAACCAAAACACCATTGGCATGTTGGGGAAAATAGGGCAGACAATACTTTTTTTTCGCTAACGATGCATTTTAACCAGGACAAGAACACGTTTTTAAGTCACTTTTTGGAATATGCCATTCCTGTTAAAGGTTCTTTTTTTGACTTCTGGTCCAGTGCGAAAGGCAATTACGAAACGAGGCGGAATACATATATGGGCGGTCTGCCTTTTTCGGACATGTCCGTCTTTGGTACAGTTACCCAAGGTATTCCAAAGAATTACCAATTGCATTTGGCCAACAGTTCAACGGTAAGGTACACACAATTATTCGATATGGATCCTTCGATCCGGGTTTTCTGTAATCGGGGAACCAGTGGCATTGAAGGAAGCACTTCCACGGCTCTGGGAGCAGCGGTCTATTCGGGGGAACCAACTTTGTTGCTTACAGGGGACCTTAGTTTTTTCTATGATAGTAATGGTTTATGGAACAATTATATACGACCCGATTTTAGGATTATAGTGATCAATAATGGGGGCGGGGGAATTTTTAGGATATTGCCTGGAAAAGAAAGTACGGAAAATTTTGAAACCTATTTTGAAACCAAGCACAGCCTAAATGCTGCACAACTCTGTAAAATGTACGGTATTGATTATCAATTTGCCGATAACACGACGGATCTGAACACGGCCCTTACCCACTTTTATGCCACATCCGATGTCCCCAAACTATTGGAAGTGAGAACGCCAAGATTATTGAACGATAAAATTTTGCTCGGTTATTTTGATTTTATATCTTAGTTATATATTAACTATTTAAAATAAAGAACACTGACTATTATGAGCAAACGTGATGAATTAATTGAAAAGTACGCCGCGGACATCCAAACTAAATTTGGTGAAAAAGCCGATTTGGCCCTACTTACGAAAGTTACTATTGGTTTGGGACCGTCAATCTACAATGCAGATTCTTGCAAGGTATCCGGAACAGATGGGAAAGAACTGGCAACTGTTAAGAACAATTTTTTAATCAAAAAATTAGGATTAAAAGATGGTCCGCAACTTACGGAAGCCATTAACGCCGTCATAGCCAGATATGGGTCTTCTGAAAAGAGCAAGTACCGTGCAATAGTGTACTATTTCTTGGTAAAGCATTTTAAAAAGGAATCTGTTTATAAATAAAATGTGGTTAAAAAGCATGGAGCCGATCTTTTAAAGAGCGGCTTTTTTTTGTCGTTTTTTTAAACGTACTTTTGCTACATGATAGAGTTAGGAAAATACAATACGCTGGAAATATTGAGGGATACCAGTGTTGGGCTTTTCTTGGGAGACGGGGAAGGCAATGATGTGCTGCTTCCCAATAAATACGTACCTGAAACATTCGAAATCGGCGATAAAATAAAAGTTTTTTGTTATTTGGACTATGACGAACGTCCCGTTGCCACATCTTTGACACCCTATATAACAGTAGATAGCTTTCAATTGCTACAGGTTGCCGAAGTGAATGATTTTGGGGCATTTTTAGATTGGGGGCTGGAGAAGCATTTATTGGTGCCTTTCAGGGAACAAAGAGCCAAAATGATGGAAGGTCAATGGTATATTGTCTATTGTTATTTGGATGGACAATCCAACAGACTGGTGGCATCAAATAAATTGGACAAGTTTTTAAGTAACGATATTTTAACCGTTAAAGCATTGGATGAGGTTGATTTAATAGTGACAAGAGAGACAGATCTGGGTTGGGAAGTTATCATAAACAGCAAACACAAAGGTCTTGTTTATTCCAATGAAATCTACAAAAAAATAGCGGTGGGAGACAAAATGAACGGTTTTGTAAAACATATACGGACAGACAAAAAAATAGATGTTTCCTTACAGCCCATAGGCTATAAAAGTTTGGAACCTTCAGCAAATATTATTTACGAAAAACTCGTATCAAAAAAAGGATTTCTTAACCTTCATGATAAATCCGATCCAGAGGACATAAAGAAAATATTTCAGATGAGTAAAAAGACGTTTAAAAAGGGAATTGGGGCTTTGTACAAAGAGCGGAAAATAGAGATTAAGGAAGACGGCATTTACCTTAAATAAAGCCGTGGCAAATTAAAATACACATAATATAATGAATATCAATACAATATGATGAATAAAATAAAGATTTTATTTTATGGTATTTAGAAAACCGCTACTTTTGTATTTCATAAACCATAATTCAAAAATTTTCATATAGCTTTAACATATAGGATTTCCTTAAAATACAAAAATATATGCCATTTATAGAAGAAAGCGACTTGCTGGAATTACACAAAGACATAGATAAGGCCCAGATAATCAATGAGCGTCTTTTGGACCAGATTAAATTTAAGAACAAGGAGTTGAGGACAAGTAGGCTTCAACGCAATATCCTGGCCGGTGTAACGGGACTTTTTTTAATTGGCGCTCTTGCTGTCATTTCTTTTACGGCCGGTCTGAGCAGATCCAATAATTACGAGAACAGGGATAATTTACTGGTTTCAATAGATAGTTTGGATGCTATAAAGGCACGGATAAACAATCTTAAACAACAGAACGAGGAACTAAGTTTGGTGAAGGAATTTTATTTGGCAAAAAACTTTTTAGAAAAGGAAACTATTTATTCCGTTCAGGTAAAGTCCTTTGTTGATAATAATATGACCCTCTCCTCAGAGGCACTTACTAACACCCTCTTTGTAAAGACCAATCCGTTCTATTCCTATTCCTTGGGAAATTTTGAAACCTTGGCGGAGGCCCAGTCCTTCAGGTACCAATTGGTTAAACTGGGCTTTGAAGATGCATTTGTAGCATCATACAAAGATGGTAAAAGAATAAAAATAGAAGACCCATATTAGTTTGTCCAAAATAGAGGCTTGGGTAAGTGCGTCCCGTCTTAGGACACTTCCGCTTTCCGTATCAGGCATAATTACCGGCACCTCCTTGGCCAATTCATACGGCCACCATAATAGTTTGATTTTTATTTTAGCCCTATTGACAACCGTTGGCTTTCAGATTACTTCCAATTTTGCAAATGACTATGGGGATGGTGTTAGGGGTACCGACAACCAGGAAAGGATTGGCCCAAAACGGGCTTATCAAAGCGGCACACTGACCAAAAGGGAATTAAAAACGGGGATACTATGTTCCGTAGCCATAAATTTTATATGGCTATTGGCCTTGTTACAAGTTTCATTCGGAATGGAAAATATTGCATACTTTCTGCTCTTTGGGTTTCTTGGAATTCTATGCATCTGGGCCGCCATTACATACACGATGGGAAATTTGGCATATGGGTACAAAGGGTTTGGCGATGTTTTTGTGTTCTTTTTTTTTGGATTGCTCGCTGTCTTGGGATCGATGTTCCTATACACAAAATCCTTTAATTTTATTGCGCTCCTTCCAGCTACCACCATCGGTCTTTTATGTACCGGGGTCATCAATTTAAACAACTTAAGAGACCATCAATCCGATAAAAAATCCAATAAAAATACCATGGTCGTGAAAATGGGATATGGGGCAGGGAAAAGATACCACACATTTCTTATGGCCGTATCTTTTTTAAGCCTTTTGGTTTATATAATCATTAGCTATAAAAATTATGCCAGCCTTCTTCCCCTGCTTACTTTTATCCCTGTTTTTTACCACTTAAAAAGAGTACGTAACACTAAAGATCCGTCTTTGCTGGATCCAGAACTAAAAAAACTGGCCTTAAGCACTTTTTTGTTGTCCATACTGTTTTACATTAGTCTTAATATTTTTTTGTAAATTTGGAGAACTAACTGCCTAAACCAACTTATTTTGGAACAACCTATAAGAATTCTTATCGTAGAGGACAATGTCATAATTGCCGATGACATGCAATCTATGTTGGAAGAAATCGGCTACGAGATAGTAGACAACGTAATTGTCTATGAGCAGGCAGAGGAAGTCCTTAAAACCAAACAAGTGGACCTTGTACTGATAGACATTATTCTTGCTTCGGCTAGGACAGGGATAGATCTGGGCAAACATATTAGGGAAAAATATAACATACCGTTCATTTTTGTAACTTCAAATTCGGATAGGGCAACCGTGGAAAACGCCAAAACGGTAAAGCCAAATGGATATTTGGTAAAACCTTTTGAGCAGCAGGACCTGTACACATCCATTGAAATAGCACTTTCCAATTTTAATTATTTGGAAAAACCGGATGGCTCAGATGGCAACGAACAATTTGGAAATGATAGGTTACTGTCAAATTCCATCTTAAAGGATTCTATTTTTGTAAAAAAACAGCATTTATACTATCGCATACAGTTTGAAGATATCCAGTTCATTAAGGCCGATAACGTATATCTTGAGGTAAACACGGTAGATAAAAAATTTTTGGTGCGCTCACCATTGAAGGACTATCTGGAAAAACTGCCTTCCAAGAAATTTTACAGGGTACATAAATCCTACATTGTCAACGTGGACCATATAGGTGCCATAAACTCAAAGGATATCATGGTAAACAACACCCTTATCCCAATTTCAAAGGAATTTAAGGAGTTCATCATCTCCGCTATGAATTCATAGCACCTGCCCGAACGTTATAGCTGAAACAGGGCTTTTTGGCCAGATTGGTTTGGATAAACATCGATTAGGGTACCGTTGGAACTTTTGGTTTATTTTTCACAACAAAAAAAGATGTTTATACAACATAATTTTAATTACACGGATACTTAATAATACATTTGGTGAGTAGTAAAATACGACCCCAAATCTTACCATTTATATAGTAGTGTTTATTTTGAAAAGGCTGTGCAATTATCTGTACGGCCTTTTCGGATAAAACCAACAGGGCATGATTTTTAGGATGTGCCGTTTTATGCCAAAAACATTGGTTGAGATAAGCCAATGTATTATGGATAAGCAAGGTTAGCCAACAGATTAGGTTGACTTTACAACAAAAATTTAGCTGATATCTTAAATAGTGTTAAGTTTGGAGCTGTTGGGGTATAACCCATTGTTGGGGAACAATTATTTTTGCATGGTATAAATTGGAAAGGAAACAACGAAAAAAATTGTTTTCTATTTACGTTATGAAAATAAAGATTTATAATATAATAAACACAGGTTTTGTTTTTTTGCTCCTGATGGGTTCGGCGACCGCCCAGGACACAGTAGCGGAAGATAACTTATTTCAGAAGTTTAAGAGCATCCCGAATGCGGAAGAAAGGTTCGTTTTTTTTTTTAGCACACCAAACCGTTACAAAGAAAATTCCGCCTATGATTGGTTGGATAATATAAATTTACACCTAAACAGCTCGCAAAAGAAAAAAGATGTAATAGCGGAAGAACACTACAAACTAATGCAATCCCAAATTTATTATGACTTGGGCGACTATGACAAAAGTCTTGCAGTAGCGAATGAACTGTACAAAGAAAAACAGAAGCTTGGTTTTGACAACAAGAAAATCCTTTTGGATCTTATGGATCAGAACTATGCCCAATTGCAACTTTTCGATAAGGAACTCGATGTTCGAAAAGAGAAAAAAGAATTGGGAATAACTCAGAACATAGCCTTTTATGATATTTATTCCAATCTGGGACTCCATAGAAAAGCCATGGAGGACTATATTATGGAAACCAAAAAGACAGTTGGCGAAAATGACTTTTACGGGCTGGCACAATACCATAATAATGTAGGCAATTATCTTAGACTGGATAAATCCGTCTCCGTGGCATTGACAAAATATAAAGAGGCCAAAGGATATATAGACGTTTTTCTCAACGACATGACCAAAGTAAAATCGGAAATTGAAATTGTCAACGGCAACAATTTACGGGGAATCATTGAGGGCAATATTGGGAGGTGCTATGTGCAGTTAAAACAGTTTGAGGAAGCCATACCATACTTGGATTCTGCCATAGCGACTATTAATGAATACAGTGCGGGCAAATATTCATCGGATATTGTGGAATTTACATTGGAACTAACGGATTGTTATCTTCAAATGGGAAATTATAAAATGGCTCAAAACTTTCTGAGCAAGCCATTAAACCCCATAAAAACAGAAAACATTCTTAGAAAGAATAGATTATTGGCTTCCTATTATGACAAGACCAATGATTATAAAAACGAGGTAATCTACCTAAAAAGAAACGCCGCTATCCAGGACTCTGTGAACAATAACGAAGCATCTATTAAAAAGCAACAGTTAGCAGCGGTATTTGGACAGGATTTGGCCAATACCAGATCGATGATAGGTGAGCAGAAACTGGCTCTTGAAAAATCAAGGAACGAAATGCAGGCCAAGGACGAACGCATTAACTTTGTGTTCATTTCTTTGGTCTTTACCCTGCTGGGCTTTGCCGGAATGTTTTACGCATACCTTAGAAGTATTAAAACACAGCGCCTTATTGCCGAGCAAAAGCACATTATAGAAAATTCGTTGGTGGAAAAAGATTCCTTGCTCAAGGAAATCCACCATCGAGTAAAGAACAATTTGCAAATGGTATCCAGTTTACTGAGCCTACAGACCAAGAACACCAAAAGCAAAGCGGCAATAGAAGCACTGGAAGAGGGTAAAAGCAGGGTAAAGGCCATGGCTTTGATCCATCAAAAATTATATCAGAACGATGACCTTTCGGTGATTGAAATGCAAGGATATATTGAAAGTTTGATCAATAGTATCCAATCGGTCTACAAAAAAGGGGGACATAATATCAACATCACCATAGATGCAGAGGGCGTGGAATTGGATATCGATAGGGCCATTCCTTTTGGATTAGTTCTTAATGAGCTGGTTTCCAATTCCTTTAAATATGCTTTTCCTGAAGACGATGAAAACGGTAAAATTTATATCCATATCCGAAAAAACGGAGAACAGGGATTTTTTGAATACACCGATAATGGCGTTGGTTTGCCCGAAGATACGGATGAAAGGGCCAATGCTTCCATGGGTATTCGATTGATGAATAGACTGGTAAATCAATTGCAATCCACATTGAACATAGATAAAACGGCGGAAGGTGTTCGTTTTTGGTTCAATTTTAAATAAATTTGTACACCCCAAAAGGGCATTTAACAAATAAAGATCACTGCCACCTCATCTAGATTAAAGGTGAGTTGGGTTCTTCTAATATCTATTGTGATGAAAATTACGTTCTTAGGTCACGCTTCTTTATGGATAGAAACCGCAAAACACACGTTATTGGTAGATCCGTTTATTTCCGAAAATCCTAAAACAAAGGGTAAAATAGATATAAATGCGATAAAACCCGATTTTATTTTAGTAACCCACGCCCATCAGGACCATACTTTAGATGTGGAGGCCATTGCCAAAAGCAGCGGGGCAACCATAGTGAGCAACTATGAAATAGCCACGCATTATCAAAACAAAGGGCTACAGGCCCATCCTATGAATCACGGCGGTGCCTGGAAATTCGATTTTGGGACCTTAAAATATGTAAACGCCGTACATACTTCCTCTTTTCCGGATGGTTCTTATGGCGGACAACCCGGCGGGTTTATACTTTCCGCAGATGGCAAGGAAGTCTATATCGCCGGAGATACGGCATTGACCATGGATATGAAATTGATTCCCCTGACCACAAAATTGGATTTGGCTATTTTGCCCATCGGCGACAATTTTACCATGGGGGTAAGTGATGCGCTCATAGCTGCCGATTTTGTGGCGTGCAAGTCCGTATTGGGCTGCCATTACGATACTTTTGGTTATATAGAGATAGACCATGGAACAGCCGTAAAAGCTTTTGCAGCTGCCGGGAAAAAATTGCATCTTTTGGAGATAGGGGGCAATATGGAAGTCTAAGTAGGACAGCCGGATGATCGTTCATTTTAAAAACCGACAGAACAACAATTTTATTAAAAACACTTCAAAAGAATGGTAATTTGCAATCGCAACAGATATGTTTATAGTGGTTGCGGGAAGATTTATTTTATACTCAAATTATAGCTAAATTTGAGAAACAAGTATGAAGGCCATCCATAAAAAATATGTTTTAAATTTTAAACGTCCCAGTAGTACTTCGCGTGGGGTTATGGACCAAAAAGAAACTTGGTTTTTAATTCTGGAAGAAAACGGAAAGTTTGGAATAGGAGAGTGCGGCTTGCTTCGTGGTTTAAGCATGGACGATGTCCCCGATTATGAGTATTGGCTGCAATGGGTCTGTAATAACATACACAAAGGAAAAAACACCTTATGGGAAGAATTAAGATCCTATCCCAGTATTCAATTTGGTTTGGAACAAGCCTTCCTCTCCTTAAACGCAAATTCCCCTTATAAACTCTTTCCGTCCAATTTCGTGAACGGCAGTGAAAGCATTCCCATAAATGGTTTGGTTTGGATGGGCGATGTAGCCTTTATGCAGGAACAGATAGCCCAAAAATTGGAAGAAGGGTGCCACTGCATCAAAATAAAAATTGGAGCTATCGATTTTAAGTCGGAACTTGCCTTATTGGCATCCATTAGAAAAAATTATAATCGCTCAAAAATCGAGTTGCGGGTAGATGCCAATGGGGGGTTTTCTGTTGATGAAGCCCTGGAAAAGATTCAATTGTTAGCTGCCTTGGATATCCATTCCATAGAACAACCCATTAAACAAGGGCAATGGGCAGCTATGGCTCAATTATGTCAAAAAACGCCTATTCCAATTGCGTTGGATGAAGAGCTTATCGGTGTATTTGATGTAACTGAAAAAGAAGCACTTTTGCAATGCATTCAACCTCAATTCCTAATTTTAAAACCTAGCCTTATCGGGGGCTTTAAAGGAAGTGAGGAATGGATTGCATTGGCTAAAAAACAAGATATTGGCTGGTGGGTCACCAGTGCTTTGGAAAGCAACGTGGGACTAAACGCCATTGCTCAGTGGACCTTTACCCTGAACAACCCTATGCCCCAAGGATTGGGTACCGGCGGATTGTTTACCAATAATTTCGATAGTCCATTATCTGTAAATAAGGGTAGGCTTATTTATGAAAACAATAAAAATTGGAAAACAAATTTAATAACGGATTTATGTACATAGAACAGGGCTACAGAGGTACGGACAAACTTTGGATTTATTCAGTACTCCCGTTAGGGTTTATCGCATTTATGATCTTCAATTATATTTCAACGCTATATGCTCCCATAGATGTGGATGTAATGATGCAAAATTTAATAGAACAATTGGGTTCCAATACTGTATTGGTCATTTTACTCTTGCCTTTGGCTTTTGGCTTATTCATAGTATGGGGTTGGGTAAAATTGGTACACGCCCAAAGCATAGGCTCTCTAACGACCTCCCGAAAACGGGTGGACTGGAAACGCATTCTTTTTGCATTTTCATTGTGGGGTTTTTTTTCCGTAGTGTTGACAGCAATAGGCATTTATCTTTCCCCGGAAGATTATGTTTTTAATTTTAAGCCGGTTCCGTTTCTTATCCTTCTAGGGATTGGCATCACCTTAATTCCGCTACAGACCAGTTTCGAGGAATATTTATTTCGAGGCTATATGATGCAGGGCATAGGGCTTATGGCCAAAAACAGATGGCTGCCTTTGGTGATCACCTCTGTACTATTTGGATTGATGCATTTGGGAAATCCGGAAGTAAGTAGGTTGGGACTTGGTATTATGGTGTACTATATAGGCACCGGATTTTTTCTGGGAATACTGACCTTGATGGATGACGGCTTGGAATTGGCCCTGGGTTTCCATGCCGCCAACAATCTTATCACCGCTCTTTTGGTCACAGCAGATTGGACGGCTTTTCAAACCCATTCTATTTATCGTGATATTTCTGAACCCAAATTGGGATGGGATGTTTTTGTCCCCGTTTTGGTTATTTATCCTGTTTTACTATATCTGTTTTCAAGAAAATACAAATGGTCTAATTGGAAGGAGCACCTGACGGGCAAGATAATTCCGAAGGAAATATTTATAGCCCGGCAAGGTCTTGGAAAAGAGGAGGCCCTTACTGCAAAATCAATTTTAGCTCAGGAAAATCATGGAAACAACTTATGAAACCGTACATCCTTATTTTAAATTAAATGGTTTCTCCCTTTCAAAGGAGGAACTAAGAGAGGTCGGTTATAGCCTTATCAAGGAAGGAGAACCTTTTGAAAAGGGCATAGGTGACTTTTTGCTCGATTGGCTTAACGAAAAAGATACAATATCGATCCGCACTTCCGGATCTACCGGAGTTCCAAAAAAAATATCCCTAAAAAAACAGCAAATGGTGAATTCTGCCTTGGCTACCGGTTCCTTTTTTGGTTTGGACTCTCATAGCAAGGCATTGCTTTGTCTTTCCGCAGATTATATTGCGGGTAAGATGATGCTTGTCCGTGCTTTGGTATTGGGTTGGAAGTTGGATTATGTGGCCCCATCCTCAAGCCCGCTATCCGATGTTGAAAAAAATTATGATTTTGTGGCAATGGTACCTTTGCAATTGCAAAATTCCATTGAAAAGTTACACCTGATAAAAACCGTTGTCGTTGGTGGAGCTCCGGTTTCCCTTCAGTTACGAAAAGAACTCGAACATGTAAAGACATCCGTTTATGAAACCTATGGCATGACAGAGACCATTACCCATATAGCCATTAAAAAAATAGGGGGAGGTGCAACCGAAACATACTTTACAGCACTTTCAAATATCGCGATTTCCATAGATGAACGGGGTTGTCTTGTGGTGCAGGCACCGGAAATTACCAATGCGCCGGTGATAACGAATGATGTGGTACATTTTATATCAGAGAACCAATTTGAATGGTTGGGGAGGTATGATACTATTATTAATTCTGGAGGTATTAAATTACATCCGGAAGGCATAGAGCAAAAGCTGGAACCACTGATCAAAGTCCCATTTTTTGTGGCCGGGATGCCCGATGCGGATTTAGGTCAAAAACTGGTGTTATTTATAGAAGGTAAAACAGATGATAAAATACTGACCCAAGTGAAGGAACTCAAAACCCTTCAAAAATTTGAGGTTCCAAAAGAAGTCCATGCCATAAACCAATTCGTAATTAGCGATAACGGAAAGATACAACGGGCAGCAACCTTGAAAAAGCTGCACATCTATACACAACCCAAATAAAGCAAATAATTCAAAATATAAAGAAATAGCTATGCGCAATAACAACACTGTACGGAGCTTGCTTCTTTTTTTCCTTTTTCTAAATGGCGTCAATGCCCAACAGGTTTTACCCGAAAATGAAAGGGCACGGGTAATCGACGAAATTCTGGAAGAGCGCTTTAGTACCTTGCTGCCAACGCTTATGGATGTGGCAGATATGGATATGTGGATCCTCATTTCAAGGGAATATAATGAAGACCCGGTACTGAAGACCATGCTCCCGTCAACTTGGCTGAATGCCAGAAGAAGGACCATTTTACTGTTTTATAGGGATAAGAAAAAAAATACCATTGAAAAGATGGCCGTGGCACGTTACGATGTGGGCAAAAGCATCAAATCTGCTTGGGACCAAGAAAAGGAACCCGATCAATGGAAACGATTGATGCAGTTGATTGCGGAACGCAATCCGATCAAGATAGGACTTAATTTTTCCAAAGACCACAATATAGCCGATGGTCTTGACAAGACCGATTATGATGAATTCATGGTCTATTTACCCAAAAAGTACCATGCTATGGTGGTTTCTGCCGAACAGTTGGCTGTTCGCTGGATCGAGACGCGCACGGAAAGGGAAATGGCAATTTATGGCCAATTGGTAGCTATTACGCACGATATTATAGCTGAGGCGTTTTCCGAAAAAGTAATTACGCCAGGAATTACCACCACTACCGAAGTGGAATGGTGGATGCGCCAGAAGGTTACCGATCTGGGGCTGGAAACCTGGTTTCACCCCACGGTAGATGTGCAACGCAGCAATGAGGAACTTGTAGGCCATCTGTATTCTTTTTCCGGCAGACCCGATGATACGGTAATTTTACCGGGCGATTTATTGCACTGCGATTTTGGGATTACCTATTTGCGTTTGAATACCGACTGCCAGCAATTGGCTTATGTCCTAAAACCTACCGAGACAGATGCCCCCCCATTTCTTAGGGATGCATTGAAAGACGGTAACAGGATACAGGATTTTCTTACTACAAACATGGTGCAGGGTAGGACCGGAAACGAGATTTTGGACAAGGCGTTGAGCGAAGCCAAGGAAGCCCGCCTCACACCTGCCATTTATACCCATCCACTGGGGGCATACGGACACTCGGCAGGCACTACTATCGGGATGTGGGATGCGCAGGGTGGTGTAATGAAGGATGATGGGAAAAACTATCCCTTAAACCCGAATACCGTATATGCCATAGAGCTGAATGCTACCGTAACCATCCCTCAATGGAAACGGGACATACGGATTATGCTGGAGGAAGCCGGTTTTTTCGGAGAGGAAGGTTTCCGCTATGTCAATGGCAGGCAAACCGGGTTGCTCCTTATACCCAGGTTTAAAGGGCATCAGGGGAATTAAATAAAGGATTCAACTATAAATCGTTGATTTAATAAAGGCGGGTTCTAAAAATTGTTTTTTTATAGACACATTTATAAACGATATGATTATCAGATAATCAGATAATTCTTATAAAAAATTCAACAAGTTGATTATTAGTATTTTAAGTTCATTTTGAAATGAAAATGAGCTTGCATAAATGACTATGTTTTCGTAACTTATTGGCACAATAACCGCACCGAATTTAAAAGAAAGGGCGGGGCCGGGGGGGCATGAAAAACGGCAAAATCAACCCGCCATGGCCATCACCAAAGAAATGGCCAGCCGACTAGAAGGCAGCTTTGGCACGGAAAAGGAACATTGCTATCTAAAAAAGATCAAGGTCCTTCGGACATTTTTCGGCATCCACACTGTCAAGGCCTCGAGACAACGGGCAGCCTAACATCAAACTTCAAAATCCCATGGGAGAGGTATGCCCTATTGTCAAAAAAGAACAAAATCGCCCATCCCAACAAAGTGCAGGAAGAAAATGCCCAAAACGGCATGAAATCAAACTTCGATTAATCAAAATCTAGGGGAGAATTTAAAAAAAATCCGGATTTCCCGAATGTTCCTTCCAAAGGACAGAACGCTTTTTTATTTCCATTTTTGAATAAGGCGTTAGTCTTATTATTTTACCGAAAAGCCAAAAAACGTACTTCAAATTATAATATTACTAAAATTAGTGTGTCCAAATCGTTAAATTATCATAATTGTTCATAGTTAACCGTGGAGATATTCCCCAAAAAAAATTAAATTCATTACCTTTCTTATTGAAAAAAAATTAAAAATACAGAGCATATGGAAACACAGGAAGAAGTTTACAAAACGGTAGAACGACCCAAATTCAAGGAAAGATACGATCATTTCATTGGAGGTGAATGGGTAAAACCAAGCAGTGGCGAGTATTTTGATAATATTAGCCCTATTGATGGAAAAGTCTTTACACAAGCTGCACGGGGAAATAAGGACGATATTAACAAGGCCTTGGATGCCGCTCATGCCGCTTTTCCGAAATGGTCTACCACGTCGGCCGCAGCACGGGCCAATGTGCTGCTTAAAATAGCCGATGTCATTGAACAAAACCTGGAATTTCTGGCCCGTGTGGAGACGGTTGATAACGGCAAGGCTCTGCGGGAAACCAGAGCTGCGGATTTACCGCTCTGCATAGACCATTTTCGATACTTTGCCGGTGCCATTAGGGCTGACGAAAGTTACATTTCCGAACACGATGCCAATACCATAAGCATCAACCTTCAGGAACCTTTGGGTGTAGTCGGTCAAATCATACCATGGAATTTTCCATTGCTAATGACCACTTGGAAAATTGCCCCAGCCCTTGCCGCCGGATGCTGTACCGTGGTGAAACCTGCCGAGCAAACCCCCACCAGTATTATGGTACTTATGGAGTTGATCAAGGATATTGTGCCCCCGGGCGTGTTGAATATCGTAACCGGATTTGGTACGGAAGCAGGGAAACCCCTGGCGATGTCACCAAGAATTGCCAAAGTAGCCTTTACGGGGGAAACCACTACGGGAAGGTTGATTATGCAGTATGCCTCCGAAAACCTTATTCCGGTTACCATGGAATTAGGGGGTAAGTCGCCTAATATATTTATGAAGAGTATTGCCGATGCCGACGATGACTTTTTCGACAAATGCGTGGAGGGTGCCGTTATGTTTGCCCTGAACCAGGGAGAGGTATGTACTTGTCCTTCCCGAATTCTAGTGGACGAATCCATATATGATCGCTTTATGGAACGGGTTATTGAAAGAACCAAAGCGATTAAAATGGGCCATCCGTTGGCAGAGGACACTATGATGGGCGCACAGGCTTCTAACGATCAATATGAAAAAATCCTGTCCTACTTGGATATCGGCAAGCAGGAAGGTGCCGAAGTGCTATGTGGCGGAGCTTCTGCGAACCTCAACTCTGGACTGGAAAAAGGATATTATATTCAGCCTACCATTTTTAAAGGACACAATAAAATGCGGATTTTTCAAGAGGAAATTTTCGGTCCTGTAACCTCGGTCACAACGTTTAAAAATGCGGATGAGGCGGTAGCCATTGCCAATGACACTTTATATGGGCTCGGAGCAGGACTTTGGACCCGTGATGCGCACGAAATTTACCAATTGCCTCGCGCAATAAAAGCGGGTAGGGTTTGGGTAAATTGCTACCACGCATATCCGGCACACGCCCCGTTTGGAGGGTATAAAAAATCCGGATTTGGACGAGAGAACCATAAGATGATGCTCAATCATTATCGCAACACCAAGAACATGCTTATCTCGTACGATAAGAAAAAGCTAGGATTCTTTTAGATCATTCCAAAAAGGTAATTTTCAGTTTTTAAAGAGAAGGTAGCCGATTACCTTCTCTTTGATTTTAAATTAAAATAGAATGACTCAGTCAGGATTAAAATAAACAATATGAAAACCATAGAAGTGGAAAGAGTAGGGGCTACCCCAAAGGCCGTGGAAGTAATTGAAACCCTCAGAAAGCGTTTTGGGCCGTTAATGTTTCACCAAAGTGGAGGCTGTTGCGACGGCTCCTCGCCTATGTGCTTTGAAGATGGGGAGTTTAAAATAGGGGAGAGCGATATTTTGCTGGGCAAAGTAGACGATTGTCCGTTTTACATGTCGCGGGATCAATATGAATATTGGAAACATACCCACCTCACTTTAGATGTTACAGAAGGTCGCGGTTCCAGTTTTTCACTTGAAATTCCCATGGGTGTGCGATTTATAATCCGATCCCGACTATTTACGCCGGATGAAATGGAACTTCTAAAAGCGACAGGAGCACTTTAAAAAAATATCTAACCTTATTCCTTTTAAACGAATGCCAGCAAAACCTAAACTACTTATTTTTGATGTAAACGAGACTTTGCTCAACATGGAGCCTCTAAAATCAAAGGTGAATTACGCCTTAAAAAGTGACTCTGCCTTTGCAATTTGGTTCCCAACACTGCTCCATTATTCCCTGGTGGAAACGGTGTTGCAACGCTATAGGGGCTTTAGTGAGATAGCAGTGGCGACCTTTAAAATGGTGTCACAACAATTCCATATACCACTTTCTAACTCAGAAATAAAAAAGATCCTGAGTACCTTAAAGGAGTTGCCCCCCCATCCCGATGTTCGGGAAGCTCTTGCCCTTCTAAAATCTGCCCATTTTAAAATGGTGGCATTGACCAATGGCGACCTTAAAGTTGCCGAAGCGCAATTAAAATACGCAGGGATACACCCGTATTTTGATGTGGTTTTAAGCGTGGAAAGTATGGGCTGTTACAAACCACATCCAGCTGCCTATAAACATGCCCTAATAACAATGCATATCCAGGCCCATGAGGCTATGATGATCGCAGCCCACGGCTGGGACGTCATGGGCGCGCGGGAAGCCGGACTGCAAAGTTGTTTTATACAGCGTAACGGGCAATTCCCTTATCCTTTGGCGGATAAAGGGGAACTGTCCTGTAAGGACATTTTGGAAGCGTCCCACATTTTAACTTCTCTCTGATCGATTTTATAGGAAAATCCTATTTATTATAATAGTGCATATAGGCTGGTTTACAAGACTATGGAAAAGTGTAAAATAAGAACGGCTTGGCCTACTTTCACTATGCAATGTGTATTTTTGCAAATCACATAGTTTAGACGCATAGGTATGTTAAAAAAATGGTTATACGATAATCTTGCCGATTTTCAGATTAATGACATCTGGATAGAGTTGGCCAATGCCGCCATATTACTTATTGGCTTGCTTATTTTGGTTTTTTTGATGGATTATATCCTGAGAAGATTGTTGCTTAAATCATTTACCCAATTTGCAAAACGCACTAAAACGAGATACGATGATATTTTAATTCAGAACCATGTACCCAGAAATATAGCCCATATTGTACCCTTTCTTTTGGCTATTGAATTTGCGCCTATGGTGTTTTCCGATTTTTCGTACGTGAAAAGTTCGGTAGAAAAAGCATTATGGATTTTTTCTATAGTACTCCTACTTTGGCTGGTCCGCAGTGTTCTGAATTCCGTTAAGGACTACCTAAAGACTTTGGACAATTTTAGGCAGAAGCCCATAGACAGTTATGTGCAGGTTTTTATGATCTTTATATGGGTATTGGGCATCATTTCGGCCGTAGCCATCCTTACGCAAATTAAATTTATCACCTTTATTACGAGTCTGGGTGCGGTTTCCGCCGTAATACTGTTGATTTTTAAAGATACCATTCTGGGATTTGTGGCCAGTATTCAGGTTTCCATAAACGATATGGTGCGCATAGGGGACTGGATTACCTTTGAAAAATACGGTGCTGACGGCGATGTGGTAGAAATTAATCTGGCAACGGTAAAAGTGCAGAATTTTGACAAGACCATTACCACCATACCCACCTATGCGCTTATATCGGATTCCTTTAAAAACTGGCGGGGCATGTCCGAATCCGGCGGCAGGCGCATCCGAAGGGCAATCAACATCAAAATGAAGAGTATAAAATATCTTACGGACGACGACGTGGAGCGACTAAGTAATATTGAGATTATAGCCGAATATTTACAAAATCGTCAAAAGGAAATCAAGATCTACAATACCCAAAACAAAATTGATAAAACACTTTCAATCAACGGACGCAACCTCACCAATTTAGGGGTTTTTCGGAAATACATAGAAACCTATGTCCAAAGGCATTCGGCAATCAATAAGGAAATGATGATCATGACCAGACAGTTGGCCCCAACCACTCAGGGAATTCCGCTGGAAATCTATGCCTTTAGCAGTGACAAACGCTGGCAGAATTATGAATATATCATGGCCGATATTTTTGACCATGTCATTGCTGCCGTTCCATTTTTTGATCTTGAAATTTTCGAGCTTCAAGGCTTTACCCAAGATATGGCGTCCTAATGGTTTTTCTTTCAGACAATTCCAAATCCTCCTATATTATTTAGGCGGAGTTTGTTTTGTTTGTGTAATTTTACGCCCTAAGGCCTAAAGGATGTATGCAACCTGCGAAAACGCAAATGCGGTCCAAATTGGCTCTAACAGCAGCCCATTACAACAATAGAACAAAATGCACTATGGTCAAGCAGCCAAAAACCTCTTTAATTATCCTTGCCTTCTTTGCCATTTATGTTATTTGGGGCTCTACCTATTTGCTCAATAAAATTGCAGTTACCGAACTACCCCCTTTTATGTTGGCCGCTATACGATTTATGAGTGCCGGACTTCTCATTTTTGTCATTGCCAAGTTCATGGGCATTCCTTTAAGCATTACTGCGAAGCAATTGAAAAATACAGTAATGGCCGGATTTCTGTTCCTAACCTTTGGAAACGGCATAGTGGTTTGGGCCCTTAAATTTGTGGACAGTGGTTTTGCGGCTTTGGAAATATCGGCGCAACCTTTGGTTATATTGCTCTTGATGCGGGTTTTGCAAGGTAAAAAAATTAAAACTATGTCCGTAGTGGGTGTGGTGTTGGGCATCATTGGGATTTATTTATTGGTTAGTCAGAAACAGGTCATTACCCAAGAAGGTTCAATCGCCGGGATGATCATGATTTTCTTTTGCATGGTAAGTTGGGCATACGGGAGTCTTTTTGTAGGTAAGGCGGATCTCCCCTCAAATTATTTTGTAAATACAGGATATCAAATGGTAACAGGAGGCATAATGCTATTGGTAGCCAGTTTGTTTTTTGGTGAACCTTGGTCACTGCCGACCGAGTGGAGCACATCGGTACAAATTTCTATGGTTTTGCTTATCATTTTTGGCAGCATCGTGGCGTTTACGTCTTTTAACTACCTTTTAAAAACGGTTTCACCCGAAAAAGTAGCCACCTCTACCTATGTCAATCCCATTGTAGCGTTGGTATTGGGCTGGTATTTTTTAAAGGAACAAATCTCCCCACAATCTGTTTTGGCCGCTATCTTGATGCTTACCGGTGTCTATTTTATCAACACTAAGAAAAAACTGGCTTTGTTTTCGCGGTTCACAAGTGTTGGTAAATCATGAAAGATGTGTTTGAAATCCACCTAACTTTTTATGCATCCATACAGGGGAACTTAAAAGGGCTTGAGCTATTTCGTTTCAAATAAAATGGGATTCAACGGTGTGTTTATTACTTTACCAATTTCAGATCCAGGACACCATGTATCCCAATCATCCTGTTGCCCTTTATTGCTTGGTTTTTTAAGTTTCATTTCAATGTCCATATAAATAATGGTCATTACTTTCCTAGTTTCATTAGTTGAGTTTGCTCCTGCCCGATGAAATACCCAACCTGAATGGAAGCTTATTTCCCCAACATCAAAAGGTTCAACGATATGTTCGTAATGGGTTATTTTAAGTCTGTTATTGATGGCATTTTCACTTTCGCTGCTTATAGATAAGTTGCGACCTTCCATAATTGCCTGACTTCCGGCACTAAATTCCAAAGGACCCATTTTCAAAGGCGTGGCCTGTAGCGGAATCCAGGCAGTGATGGTCTTATCCGTTTCAAGGGGCCAATAGTGTTGGTCTGCGTGCCAAGGGGTGATGCCTCCTCCGGGTTCCTTAAATAAGGCTTGGTCATGGTATAAACGAACACCTGTAACCTGCATTAATTCTGATGCAATTTTAGCCAAACGTTCGCTTAGTATAAACTGTTTTATGATTTCGTCATGGGTCCAAAGGTTGAACATTTGTATAAATGCCTTTCCATACGTATCACGATCTTCCAAAGGGATGGAAGATGTATTCATTTTATCAACTTTTTCGGAAATAACGCGGTTAAAAAACGCCAATGTTTCCTTATCAAGAACGTCTTTGAGTTTTATAAATTCGTTTTTTTTGTAAAAGTCAATCTGTTCTTTGGTCAACCTATACGGCTGGTTCAAAATGGGAAGGTCTATCATCACTTTGTTTTTGTACAAAATTAAATGGGAATTAAAAGTATGATTATTTAGATTTTAACCAATACTATGCATATTTAAACATATAAGATTATATTTATACTTTAAATTAGTTAATATGAAACCTACAATCGAAAAAATTGGATATGAGAGCACAAAAAAATCGTTCCATTTTTTTCGGCGTGAAGAGTTGGAATTCCAACCGTTTTGGCATTATCATCCCGAATTGGAATTGACCTTGATCACTAATGGGAGCGGTATGCGTTTTATAGGTGACAACATCATGCCCTATACTAAGAACGACCTTGTTTTAATAGGATCAAATCTCCCGCACCATTGGGTATCTTTTAAAAAAGTCGATAGTGCGCCACAGGCCGCCACTGTATTTCAATTTCGGGAAACCTTATTTGCAGGATTTCCGGAGTGTGATGGCTTGGGTAATTTGTTCAGTGCTGCAAAAAGAGGGCTGCACTATAGAAATCCAGACGAAAAACTAGTAGAAACCATTCTAAATTTTGATTCTTACCCAGAACTAAAACGATTTAGCATGTTTTTTGACATACTTTTTGAACTATCCATGGATTTCGATAGGGTGGGTCTTTCCAATATAGCATACGAAAGAGGCTTGGGAAACGACAAAAATCAATCCAAAATAACAAAAACCACTTCCTTTGTTTTAGAGCACTTACAAGAGAAATTAACGATTGCCGAAATGGCGGATAGAACCAATATGGTACCCCAGTCTTTTTGTAGATGGTTCAAGTCCATGACAGGTCGTTCATTCATTACTTTTCTTAATATGGCCAGGATCACAAAGGCTAGTCAATATCTAATCACAACAGATACGCCCATTCAGGAAATAGCCTATATATGCGGCTTTGAAAGCATAAGCCATTTTAATAGAACGTTCAAGATTATAAAAAAGAAAAGTCCCAGAGAGTTAAGAAATAAAGGCATCAATAAAAAATAAATCGCTACATTGAGAAACTATTTCATTTTAGAAACCAACTTAACCATGAAAAACAGATTATATTTTTTAACTTTTATCGGACTTCTCGTGGGCTGTCAGGCGCAGCAGACCCAATCCCTTTTTAACGGCACCGACCTTGGTGGTTGGCACGTAGATGTTCCGGAAATGGATACCATTCCCGAAGCCATAAATCCCTTTATAGTGCGGAATGGTTTGTTGGTGAGCCTCGGCAATCCGCAAGGCCATTTAATTACCGATGCGGTGTATGCCAACTTTAGGCTGGACATAGAGTACCGATTTGCAGGCGAGCCGGGCAACTGCGGGGTGTTGGTTTTTGCATCCACGCCCAGGGCACTTTATAAAATGTTCCCAAAATCCATAGAAGTACAGATGATGCATGAAAATGCCGGCGATTTTTGGTGCATTGTAGAGGATATTTTGGCCGATAATATGATAGAACGCCGGGGTCCCAAAGAAAATTGGGGCATTACGGAGGGTAAGGAACGGCGAATTAAAAACCTAACCGACGGATCTGAAAAGCCGCTGGGCCAGTGGAACGCGATGACCGTAGAATGTGTAAAAAACGAAATAAAAGTCTGGGTCAATGGCGATTTTGTAAACCACGGTTACAATGCCACCGCCAGTAGTGGCAATATCGCTTTACAGGCAGAAGGTGCGGAAGTGGAATTTCGGAAAGTGGATATAACGCCTATTACTTCGTTTAGTGAGCCGGGAAAATAGCGTTTTAACTTCCGGTTGCCTATTACCGCCAATGCTAAAAAGACAACGACAGTGAACAAAATGAACGACAGAAATAAAATGCCAACCGCACATTCAGGCACATTTGCTTGCCCCAACACACGGTCGACCGCTTCGCAAGCAAAAGAGCCTTAATTTTTGCCAACGCACTAAGGAACAAGAATGGAACTGACAGAAAAATTATTAAATGAACTTCAAAGGAGACTGAAGATAGGTAATCGCAGGGGCGTTCACCTAAATGCAATACCTGCAAATTCAAGATATAAGTTTGATTTAAACAGACTTTCTTATATTGACAAGAATCTTCCTGACAGCTTCATAAAGGCATTACTTTCAGAACAACCATTAAAATTTAGAATTAGTTGGAAGGACAATGTTCCAGACTTAAATACACTTTTTGAAGAAGACCAAACGCAATTAGTCAGGATTACAAAATCCTTTTAAAATTTAATTAATCAGACAGAAGCGATTGAATCAGAAAAAGGAATCAACACCTTCGGATTCGGTTTTCCAATTGTTGTTAGACGTGACCAATCAGACAACAAACTCACGGTCGCTCCTATTCTAATTTGGTCGTTGCGAATAAAAAGAACCAAAGAATTCAACACTTGGGAAATTAACAGAAATGAAGACGACCCGATTTATTTGAATGAAGTTTTAATCAATCATTTACAATCGGATTCAAATATTGAGATTGAGCAGATTCCAAGTGAAATGTTAGATGATGGGCTAATCACAAAGGATGAATTACTTGAAATATGTGTGAAGCTTATTAAGGAAATAAACACTTCCGTTCCGTCTGACATTAAAGAAGCATTTATCAAGAAACTTGATAACATTGTTTCAATTGGCGATAAAAATCATTACGAAAAACTTCCTATCAATTCCACCAATGCACTTATTGACTTTGGTGGATTGTTTTCAATTTTTGAAGTCCAAAAACAAAACATCATAAATGACTATGGTAATTTGATGGATTTGGAAGGTCTAAATATTGACCTTGACGACCTAGAAAATCATACTTTTCAGCCAATTCATCAGTAGAAACAGACCCTTCACAACAAGGTATTTTACATTCTTTAGAAGCAACAAGAAATATTCTTATTCAAGGTCCTCCAGGAACAGGAAAAAGTCAAACATTATCTGCAATCCTTATCAACGCATTAGAGAATCAGAGAAAGACCATTGTGGTTTGTGAAAAAAGAACGGCTTTGGAAGTCTTACATAATGCACTAATCGAGAAAAATCTAAATTATCACTGTGTTTTAATTCGAGACATTGTGAAAGACCGTAAAACTGTTGTTGATTCGGTTAGAGACAGAGTTGACAACTCATCTTATCGAAGATACCGCTACACATATTCCAAGGAATCACTTGACAACCTAATTAAAAAAGCCAAAAGCCTTATTGAGTCCATTAATGGAAAGCATAAAAAGCTAGATGAAAAGTTATTGGGAGACAAGTCTTGGACTGACATTGTAGGCACTCTTTTGTCTGAACTCAATGGAATTAGTGAAGACCATACTTTAAACATTGATAAATCGCAATTCAAGTATAATTCTCAAGAATTAAACGAGCTTATTGAATTAGTTCAGAAAGGCCAAAGTCTCTACTCAAGTTACCAATCTTACGATTCAACTTCATTTCTCAACTCAAAAAAATTAGTTGGAGAAAACCCATATGTTATTGAGCAAGGAATTAACGATTCATTTGAAGATTATGAAAAGTCTCTTCAAAAAGTATATGAACTCGAATCGAAATATAAAAGCGAGTATTTCAAACTAAGAAAAGCTGAGCTTTCAGAGCAAATCCAAAGTGGAAAACAGATACAAGATTCAATAGACTCCATTTATACAGAGCATAAATCCAATCCTGATTTTCTGAATGAAGAAAAAACTAATGGCTTGCTATATAAAGCAATAACAATTTTTTCTCAGCCAAAAAAGAAGGTCGTCCAAGACCAAAAGCAAATCAAAAGCCTTTTTACAAGTCTCGCAAATCATTATTCAAAGTGTGCTGACCTTAAAGATTTCCATATTTCACAATCTATTAAAAGTAATTTGAAAAGGATTGATGAATCCAATAATCTGATAGAGCAGACTAGTTCTGATTTTCAATCTAAAATTGAAAATGAATATGACTCAATTGATGTTATAGAATTTTCAAGTCCTGAATATCAGACAGCAATTTTAAAATCACTGAAAGAAAATTGTTCACTTCTAAGAGAGAAAATAAAGTCTGATAGTTGGTCATTTAATAAAATTCACGCCAGTGAATTCAACGATTTTATTAGAGCAGTTGAAAAAATAATTCAGGATAAAAAAGATTATTTCAACAATGAAAATGACATTTTTACCACAGAATTTAAATGGTTTCAATTTTCCAACGGTCTTTCTAATGAAGCCAAACTTCTTGTCAATGAATTGAAAGATAAAAAGGATTGGCGAAAGTCTTTTCTAATCCATTATCTAAATTCAATGCTCGTAAATTCCGCAAACGTTGATTTGCCGACAAATGATTCTGAACACATAGAGCTAAATGGTACTTTGGGTGGTTTAGAGAAAGAGCAATTGAAATATATCCGTGAATTTTGGTTCTCAATGCAAATTGACACAACAAGAGATTTTGAACAGCGAAACTCGAATCTCTCCGTTGAGAATTTATACAATAAGCGGAGTAGCAACCGATTTAAGAGACTTTCATTAAGGCAAATAGTGCAGTATGACGCTGATTTGTTCACTACCTTTTTTCCGATAATTCTAACTTCTCCTGATGTAGCAAGTAACCTATTTAAAGAGATGAATGGCTATTTTGACATTGTAATGTTTGATGAAGCCAGTCAGTTACGTTTGGAAGACAACTTGCCAGCAATTTTGAAAGGAAAGCAGATAATTATTGCAGGTGATGAACACCAAATGCCTCCTTCAAATTACTTTAGTAAGGTCTTTGATGGTACTATTGAAGACGAAGACGACATAGATGAAGAAGATGAAATTGTAGTAGATAGAGATAATATCCTTTTGTCCTGTGAATCCCTTTTAGACTTTGGTTCAGAACTCAATTTTGAGAAACGTCACCTTGATTTTCATTACAGGTCAAGACACCCCTACCTAATAGATTTTTCTAATTACGCTTTTTACAATCAAAGACTTAAACCTCTACCTAATACATTTGATTACACACCAATAAAATACATTCAAGTAAATGGTACTTTTTCAGACCACATCAATGATGCAGAAGCTGAAATGGTTTTGTCAATACTTGAGAACAATATTAATCGCCTTCCAAACGGAGAATATCCAACAGTTGGAATTGCAACGTTTAATATTGCTCAGAGAAATCACATAAAAAGTAAAATCTTAGAAAGGCAAAAATTCTCAAAGTTTGAAGAGTTCAATGCCAAAATTCAGGAGTTAGAAGAAAACGGAATGTTCATCAAGAACTTAGAGAATATTCAAGGAGATGAACGAGATGTTATTATTCTGTCAACTACTTACGGCCCCGGAAAAGATGGGAAATTTGCACAGCGATTTGGCCCCATTAATCATTCCAAAGGCTACAAGCTTTTAAACGTAATCATTACAAGGGCAAAGTATAAAGTTTACGTCTGTTCATCTGTTCCAGAAAAATACTTTATGGATTATAAGTCTTCTCTAGTAACGGAAGGCTCAAACAATAAGCGAGCAGTTTTCTACGCATATTTAGCATATAGTAAAGCTGTAAGTGAAGGCAATAATGATTCAAGAATTGCAATTTTGACGGCACTCAGTGAAAATTCAACAAAAAGCACATCATTCAATGTTGGCAATTTTGGAGAGTTGGAATCACCTTTTGAAGAAGAAGTTTATCAGCGTTTGGTTGATGAAGTGGACGAATCAAAGCTAATTCCGCAAATGAAGGTATCCGAGTTTCGAATTGATATTGTTTACGACCCAAAAATTGCAGGAGTGCCAAAAATTGCAATTGAATGTGATGGAGCAAAGTATCATTCAAGCAGAGAAGCATATTTGCACGACCGCCACAGACAAAAAACTCTAGAAAGTCACGGTTTTGTATTCCACAGGATTTGGAGCACGAATTGGTGGAGAAATCCGCAGAAAGAAACAAAACGATTAATTGAGTTTATAAGAAGTGTTGAATCAAGGAACGACTATAACTTAACTGACCATTCAAAAACATCATTTGCATTTACAGACGAGTTTCAAATGGTTGAAAATTATGTTGCTCAAACAACCTTTATCAATACCAACAATGAGATTGCGACAATAAAAAGCATTGAAAAGAAGGAAGATAAGCAAGCCAGACTTTTTAAAGACGAAATTAACTTAGGAAGTAAAGTGACGGTAAAATATATGAACAACGGTAAAGACATCAAAGTACATATCGTTGAGACAGCTAACAAGAATGAATTATCTAATGGAATTCAAAAAATAAGTTTGAAATCTCCTTTAGCGACATCAATTCTTGGACATACAGTTGGAGACATAGTAAAGATTGGTAATCTTGACAATTTTATAGAAATAATTGAAGTAAAGAACTAATGCCGACCCGTCATAGCCACACACACCTTCCCGCACGGCAAGCGGGTTGCCAAGTTGCACCCCTGTCCTGAGCTTGCCAAAGGAAGCCAACGCTAAAACCCATCCCGATAGCTATCGGGAGGCCGCATGTGGCTGTCCTACCGCACCACCAAAACGACCGACAAAAAAGAGAACGAAGAAAAAATATAGTTTGAAAAGATATTAAAGTACTACTAATAAACAATTTAAACGCCATTACTTCAACTAAAACCAAAGCATGTCATTTTCTGGCAAAAGAGTAGCTATCTTTGCACCAACGAAACACACCTATAGTTATCTTCTATCATTGTAGTGCTCGGTACTTTATGGAATTCGTCTTAGTGCCTTTAAGGTAAACTAAAAGCGCACTGTGAAAACCGTTCGGGTTAACCGACAGCTAAAAAAGCATCAGAACAGACCCATGGCAAACGATATTAAAGCACAAAAGGATATTCTGGAAAAATTGAACATCCACCAATTGAATCCCATGCAAGAGGAGGCTATTTCTATTATTGGATCAAATACCAATACCGTTTTGCTCTCTCCTACAGGCACGGGAAAGACATTGGCATTTCTGTTGCCCATAATCGAACTTTTGGATCCGGACCTGCCCGAAATTCAGGCATTGATTTTGGTGCCTTCCCGGGAACTGGCCCTGCAAATAGAGCAAGTGGTAAGGGAAATGGGTTCCGGCTATAAGGTAAATGCGGTTTACGGAGGCCGGGCCATGGCCAAAGATAAAATGGAATTGAAGCATACGCCTGCCATTTTGATCGGTACACCGGGGCGCATCTCCGATCATATCGATAATGGAAGGATAGTAACAAAATATATAAAGATTTTGGTTTTGGATGAGTTCGATAAATCTTTGGAAGTCGGTTTTGAGGATGAAATGAAGTTTATTATCGGTGCGTTAGCAAGTATCAACAAACGGATTCTGACCTCGGCCACAAAAAGTGTGGGTATTCCGGGCTTTGTACGCTTAAACCAACCCATTACCATTGATTATTTGGGAGGTATTTTGCCAAAGTTAACCGTAAAGACTGTGGTTTCTCCCAGTAAAAATAAGTTACAGACCCTTTTAAACCTCATACAGCATGAAGAAAACCAATCCGGACTTGTGTTTTGCAACCGCAGGGAAAGCATTCAGGAAGTGAGCCGATTTTTGGATAAAAACGGCGTTGTCCACGGCTGTTTTCATGGGGATATGGAACAAAAGGACAGAGAACGGACCCTCATTAAATTCAGGAACGGCAGTTATAAGGTAATTGTAGCTACCGATCTGGCTGCAAGGGGCATTGATATCCCGGAATTGAAGTACATCGTTCATTTTGAACTGCCATTGCATGAAAAGGAATTTACCCACAGAAATGGAAGAACCGCACGGGTAAATTCTAAAGGCACGGCCTATGTATTGAAATGGGAAAAGGAAGCTTTGCCAAATTTCATAAGCCATGAAACCGTGGCCTCTATTGAAAAAAGGACTATTGTTAAACCGCCTTATTGGCAGACCTTGTTGATTTCCGGAGGTCGAAAAGATAAAATTTCCAAGGGTGATATTGCCGGATTGTTCTTTAAGCAAGGTCATATAAATCCCGATCAACTGGGGGTGATTGAGTTAAAACATGATTGTACCTTTGTTGCAGTTCCCGCGGAAATAGCGGAATCGCTTGTATCTCATTTAAACAACAGTAAACTAAAAAACAAAAAAGTACGCATAATGCCGATTTAACTGTGACCTAAAGGAAAAATGATTTTTTAGCAAATGGCGGGATCGCATTGAATTAATTATAATTTGCAATAAAGCACAGATGACTTCCTCTTTTGACGATTTTAAAATTTCTCCATCTTTTCGGAACGCCATAAACGACTTGGGTTTTGAAAATCCAACGCCCATACAAGCGGCTTCCTATTTGGTGATTACCGCCGGTAAGGATATGGTGGGTATTGCTCAGACGGGCACAGGAAAAACCTTGGCCTATATGCTGCCCATTTTAAATACGTTTGCATTTTCCAAGGAAGGACATCCGCGCGTTTTGGTTTTGGTTCCCACTCGGGAACTGGTGGTGCAAGTAGTCGAAGAGATTGCGAAATTTGCCAAATATACCAATATTAGAGACGTTGGGGTGTATGGTGGCGTTAATATGAACAGGCAGAAAGATGCCTTAGCCAATGGAGCGGATATTGTCGTGGCCACGCCCGGAAGGTTATACGACCTCGTCTTGAGTGGCGCGCTGCGCTTAAAATTCATTCATAAATTGGTTATTGATGAAGTGGATGTGATGCTTGATCTCGGTTTTCGTTTTCAACTTACCAATATTTTTGAGCTCTTGCCCGAACGTCGCCAGAATATCATGTTTTCGGCCACCATGACCGAAGAAGTAGATACGCTTATCAATGATTTTTTCGTGCTTCCGGAAAAAGTATCGGTGGCACTCAGCGGCACGCCATTGGAAAATATCTCCCAATGGGCTTATGCGGTACCCAATTTTTATACCAAGGTGAATTTATTGATCCACCTCCTTCAGGATACGACCACTTTTCATAAGGTGCTGGTATTTGTTTCGAATAAAAAAAGTGCCGACCGATTGTTTGAAGCTTTGGACGAATTTTATGGCGAGGAACTGTGTCTTATTCATTCCAACAAAACCCAGAATTACAGATTGCGGTCCATTCGTCAGTTCGACGAGGGCAAAAACAGGATTATGGTTACCACCGATGTCATGGCACGTGGTTTGGACTTGGACAAAATATCGCACGTCATTAACTTTGATACGCCTATTTTTCCTGAAAACTATATCCATAGAATAGGTAGAACAGGAAGGGCAACGGAAAGGGGCACAGCCATTTTGTTTTCTACAGCCACGGAGATTCCTGCTAAAGAACGGATAGAAGCTTTGATGAAAATTGAAATCGCCGTATTGGAACTGCCAAAGGAGATCCAAATTTCGCAAAGGCTAACGCCGGAAGAGGAACCCAAAAATGGGGAACCCAATAATCCACATAAGGATACCGGAGACGGATCTAGAGGGGCAAGTTTCCATGAAAAATCGGAAAAAAACAAAAAGTCCAATTTGGGCAGTAAGTACAAGCGCACCATTAAAGTGAAATACAAAAAGCCCAAGACCAGAGGGGACAAGGATCTTAATAGACGGCGAAAGAAGTAATTTTAGCTATGCGGCCGGCACACAAAGCAATTCCAATAGGGCTATAACTGCTTTAACCGAATATTGCGATACGCCACTTTCATCGGTGGCCCCACATGTACTTGAAGCCCAAGAAAACCGTTTGATTTCTGATTTATGCTGTCCATATCGGTTACATCACTCATCAAAATACCATTGATGTAATGTTGCAGTCGGTTTCCGGTAATAGTTAAGCGACAATGGTTCCAGTCTTCCTTTTTTATGTTAGCTTTTAAGGAATCCGAATGGCCCAAGGAAGCCAGGATTTCCCTGGTTTGCCAGGCGTTATTTTTTATATTGGCCTGTAAAGAGGTTGGACTTTGGGGATTCGGCTGCGAAGCTACCCGTACCTTTTCCCCGCGATAGGCTAAGGTGGTACGTTTGCGTTCCTCGTAATTCTGACCGGTATACCTGATTTCCCCATCAATATCGGCCTGATAACCGCGGAGTGCAAAAGGAACGCTATCTAGGCGCTCACTGCGGTAATTGATGCCGCTGTTCCCTGCCTCCGTGATACGAAATTCCAGTTGAAGTTCAAAATCTGCCGGTTGCCCGCCTTTCCAAATGATAAAGGTGTTTTTTTTAAGTAGGGTAGCGGGAGTAACTTCGCCCGTTAAATTACCATCTTCCACTCGCCAATAGGCAGTATCCCCTTCCCAACCGTCCAAGGATCTGCCATCAAAAATAGAGATAAAACCATCTGCTCCCGAAGGGTCGGTTGGCTTAGTTATGGCCTTGGACACTGTTTTGGTGTCCCCACAGGAAAACAAGGCGGTTAGTATGAATAGGAGTCCAAGAATAGGGGTAAGCAACGTCTTTAAAGTGGGCATGGTGCTATAATTTAGAAAAAGCAGCTATGGCTTTGCTGTCGAATATAGTAAAAAATAAGTTTTGTTGGATGATCCCACCAAAGGATTCCAAATTTAGGCTAGGCATCACATTAAAATAACGCCACATCGACAAAAAAGAAGTACTTTTGCGGCTGGTTTATAAAAGCAACCCTTATGAAGCGTATCGCCGAATACAAAAAACTGTTCGCCATTGAAAAAGAGATCGAATTAAAAACACTTAAAACCAAGTACCGCGATCTGGTAAAACAATGGCATCCCGATAAATTCCAAGAAGGAGATTCCCTTCGCGAGGAAGCAGAAATACAAAGTCGAAAAATTATCGATGCCTACCATTTTTTGGTTAGTATGGCACCGGAGACCAAAGCGGCCAATTTGGAAACGTATACCAAGACCATAACCGAATCGGGCATTGCCGATTTTCAGCACAAGGGGCTTTTGTTGGAGGTTACTTTTTTGGATGGTAGTACCTACGAATATTTTGGGGTTCCCAAAAGTATTTATATCAAACTCATCAATTCCCCAAAACAGTTTCGGTTTGCAAAACGGAGTATTTTTAACAGCTATCCCTATAGAAAATCCAAGAAATTACTTCAGGAGGTAGCATAGGTCATACGAGGTTACTTGTCCCGGCACCATATCCGCAAGGACTATATCGGCAATGCGTATGCGCACCAGTCGCAAGGTAGGATAGCCCACAGCAGCAGTCATTTTTCGAATCTGCCTAAACTTTCCCTCAGTGAGCGTAATGCTGATCCATGAATTCGGTCTATGACCTCCAATACGAAGTTTTGCGTTGGCCGCCGGTAGGTTGGAGGGTACGTCTAATTTAAAGACGTTACAGGGTTTGGTATTATATTTTTTACCGTGAACGCCAATTTCGACACCATCACCTAATTTTTGTAGCGCATCTGCCGTAATTTCCCCGTCCAATTGGGCATAATATTCCTTTTCTATTCCGGCCCTGTTAATAGTATCACTCAATTGTCCATCAGTAGTCATTAGCAATAAACCTTCCGATTTTTCATCCAAGCGGCCCACGGGCATCGTGCCTTTCGGAAAGGCAAACAGTTCGTCTAAAAAGCGTTTCTTACGCACTTCTTTCGCATCATGCGAGAGTAGTTGACTCAATACACCAAAAGGTTTGTACAATTTAAAATGGCAGTGCGGCATATCCCTTATTTAATGCTACCTTATAATTCAATCTAAGAAAGGGTCTCAAAATTAACGCTATAAAGGCTCTGGCTGAAGGTTATTTGGGATAAAAATCCAAAATGAAAGGTAAAAATGACGTAGTTTATCGAAAAAAATAAAAAAAGATGATTTTTAAGTAGGGTATTGCCAACTTGCATTGTTTTTAAGTTGTGCCCTTTATATCGGGACGAAACCTACGAAATATTAATTATTTAAAATTGTAAATTATGAAAATTAAGTATTTACCAATGGTATTATATGCCGCTGTGGCATTGTTTTTCAGTTGTTCGGATAATAATGATAGTACCAGTGGCACAGGTCGTCTTAGTGTTGTTCTTACGGATGCCCCTTTTCCGTCTGATTTAGTGGCCGAAGCCAACGTTACCATTTTTAAATTGGATGCCCGTTTGAAAGGAGAAGCCAAAGAAATGGAAGGGCAAACCAAGGACGAATCTACTTTTGTAGTGCTTATGGAGAATGAGATACAGGTTAATTTGCTGGATCTTACCAACGGTATAACAGAGCAACTTGTGAATACCGATGTGCCCGTTGGCACCTATGATTTAATCCGGGTGTACGTCAAAGGTATCAATGTAGTGTTGACCGATGGAACCACCTACGATTTACAGGTTCCGAGCGGATCGCAAAGCGGGATTAAAGTGTTCATTAAACCGGGATTGGTGGTAAATGGAGGACTATCTTCCGATTTGTTGCTGGATTTTGACGTTAGTAGATCTTTCGTTCCAAAAGGAAACCGTCACGACTTTGGAGGCATCACCGGGTTTAACTTTAAACCGGTAATAAAGGCAAGTAACATGACCACCGCGGGTACACTTACCGGAGTGGTGACTACCTTGCAAGAAGAAACGCTGGTTGGATTAGAGGGTGTTCAGGTTTCCGTTTTTGCAGCCGACACATTGAATACCACTGCTTTTACCGATGCCACCGGTGAGTACGCCATTATGGGACTTACTTCTGGCTCCTATGATGTGGAAGTAGAGTTGGAAGGCTTTGAATCGCAATCTGTTGAAGACATCAACATATCGGCCGGGAATAAGACCATTCAGGATTTTGAACTTACGGCAACTACAGTTTTACCTTAGAAGTATACTGTTATTAAACTAAAATGAAGCCGTCTATAATTTTTATGGCGGCTTCTTACTTTCGTATCCTCAAGTGATGAAATTCCCTAATCATTAGGTTTATTTTCCGTTGCGCAGTTCTGCCTTTCGCATAGGCATACCATCTATAAGGGTGAAAAGTTTTTCTACAGACAGCACTTGGGTTTCCCGCAGCTTTATTATTCCATCCAAACCAATGAGGACAATTTTAAACGCAGAATTTTCTTTATTATATTTTGAATATAAATCCGATCCCGACCTCCAAGCACTATTTTTTTGAAGCCCTTTTTTATACTGTTCCGGAGTGCTCTGGTAGATGATTAATTTACGTGCTTTTATGCCCATGCTATCACGTTCTAAGGAACGCATTTGTTGCAGAAATTCAGTGCTTTCTTTGGTCGTTGTCATGACAATGAGCAACCTGTCTTTCCAAACATGTGTGGACGGTTCTTGAGCGTTTATAAGAGAAGTGGTACATATACAGGTCAATAGGATACCGATTCGTTTTATTGATAAAAAAAAGTGTACCTTATAGGGTTTATTTGGTGTATGTAGATTTGTATTGTTCATTCTTATTATATGCCCATTTGACAATTTCCTGTCTCCAAGGTACAATAAAAAGGTGAGTATAAAATGAGATGCTACGTTCCCGCTAGGGCATAAAATGAGAGTGCTACTTTGAAAAACGAACCCACAAAAAATCCGTTCCCCCTGTATTGAGGAAACGGATGCTTTGGTGTTTTAAAAAGTAATTAAGAGAAAATACGCTATTTAAATCCAAATTTTTGAAGGCCTTTGTGGCTTATTTTTATGGCTTCCAAAGGTTTAAGATCGAAAGTATTATCTTGTTCTACCATATAATATTTCATTCCGGATAATTTTTTGTTGGCCAGTATATTGGCAAAATCGATATTTCCATTGCCCACTGGGGCAAATTTCCCTTCATTATCCATATCCTTAACGTGCCAAATCTTGAAACGACCGGGGTATTTTGTAAAATAGGCAATAGGATTCGCCTCCGCTTTGGTCACCCAATAGATATCCATCTGGAAGTTCACTGATTTCGGATCGGTATTTTCCAGTAAATAGTCAATAGGTACAACCCCATCTTTATCTTTTTTAAATTCAAAATCGTGGTTGTGATAAAGTAATTTAAGTCCGGCTTTATTACATTTTTCACCCAAGGTGGTCAATACCTTGGCCAGATTTTCGGCACCTCCGGTCATGCCCATACTCCGTGTGGCGGCATCAAAAGTAAACGTACCCATGGGCGGTACGGGAATAACAAAATATTTAAATCCTGCTGCCTTTACGTCCGCAATCATGGCATCGGCATTTTCCAGGGTTACCGAACCTTGATGCGTACTGATGGGAGTTAACCCCAATTCCTTGAGTAGGTTTTTAAATTCAACGGGGGTCAAACCGTAGAATTTACCGTCTGCGTACCCTGCAGCTTCAATGTTCTTATATCCGGCATCGGCAACGGCTTGCAGGGTAGCCCGGGCATTGGTGCCCATATCGTCCCTAACCGTGTACAAGGCCAAACCTCCGAATTTTTTTTGGGCATAGCTGTTGCTCATGGCCGCGGCAAAAAATAGGATAAAAAGCGATTTTGAAATAGTGTTCATACGTAACGTTTTCATCGATTATTGTTTAAGTTTAAGTCGTCCTAAAAGTAAGGTTTTTGATTAATATTATGGGTGTAATTTAACAATATCCTTTGCTTAATGAAATTTACAGGCATAAACACCTATCAATACCCAAATGAGATTGCCAAAATTGCCATATTCAACAAAGAACAGGTATGTCATTGTTAGTGAAAATTTCGGTTGCAGGATCCCGTAAAATCAGATTGTACCTGTCCGCCACGGGAAAATCCAGAACGGTTTTGTCGGTTGAAATCGGTTCTTGATACAATTTTTTTTACTTTGTTTTGAAAAATCAATCCAATCAAAATTCGTATACCATAACGTCATCGAGAAATCTTTACAGATTCTTTTCGCTAAATCCCGCAAACTAACTATATTTAGAAAACTAAAAATCACAACCCTCAAAACCGCTAACGCTATGAAAAAGCTCAGCAAAGATTACATCAAACAAGAAGTATTTGATTTATATGATGATTATGCCCACAATAGAATACCGCGCCGAACCTTTATGGAAAAACTGTCATTATACGCTGTAGGCGGCATTACTGTGGCTTCGTTGATGAGTTTTTTAATGCCCAATTATGTAGACACGTTACTGGTGCCGCCAAACGATCCCCGACTCGATTCTGATTTTATTACCTACGATTCCCCGAATGGAGGAGGCAGCATTAAAGGCTTACTATCCCAACCCAAAGGGAATACCAAAAAATTAGGGGGAATTTTAGTGGTACACGAAAATCGGGGCTTAAACCCATATATTGAAGATACGGCCCGATTGGCGGCTTTGGAAGGGTTTATTTCCCTGGCACCGGATGCATTAACTCCGCTTGGGGGCTATCCGGGAAATGATGATGAGGGACGGGAAATGCAGAGCAAGCGCGACCGCAACGAAATTTTGGAAGACTTTATCGCGGCATACGACTATTTAAAAGCGCATCCCAACTGTAGTGGAAAAGTGGGTGTCGTTGGTTTCTGTTTCGGCGGATGGGTATCCAATATGTTGGCAGTAAGACTGCCTGATCTGGCCGCAGCAGTTCCTTTTTACGGTGGTCAGCCCACTGAAGACATAGCTAAAATACAGGCACCGTTATTGCTGCAATATGCGGCCTTGGACACCAGAGTAAATGAAGGTTGGCCCGCTTATGAAGAGGCACTGAAAGCCCACAATAAGGAATACCAAGTATATACCTATCCCGGAGTAAACCACGGTTTTCATAACAACACAACACCGCGTTATGACAAAGCCGCTGCCGAACTTGCATGGCAACGGACGATTGATTTTTTTAAGAGTGAGGTGAGGTGAGGTGGTAATCATGTCCCAATAAATCACAATGTTGTTGGTGCTTCCCGTTTGCAGACAGGATTTCCCCACCACCACCATATATATAGTGACGCCAATTTTCCCGTTGTACAGCATTCTCCACACAAAAAATTTCTATTAATTTCTTTAGCTAACGAGTTAAATTTTTATAGGAAAATTATAGTAAATTTAACCGTTAGTCAGAATTTGTCCACAAATGAAAATATTAGATAAAGAAATAGAAACCGATTACAAAAATCGAATTAACCGAGTGTTTGAATTCATTGACAAAAACTTGGAATCCGATTTATCTTTGAACACTGTTTCGGAAATTGTTTTTTTCTCACCATTTCATTTTCATAGAGTTTTCAAATTTGTTACTGAAGAAACTCTAAATGAATATGTGACAAGGCGGAGAATTGAAAAATCAGCTTCGGATTTACTACATAAAAACATCACGACAACAGAAATAGCTCACAAATACGGATTTAGTGATAATTCTTCATATTCAAGAACTTTTAAAAAGTATTTTGGAATAAGTCCAACCGGATTTATAAAAGAAAACCCAAATAGACATAGCAAGATTCGTCAACTTGAAAGCAAGAATGGACAAGAATATCCAGACTATGAAAAATATATTTGCGTCATTAATAATCTTAAAAATTGGATAAAAATGAACGCAAAAATTGAAATTAAAGAAATGCCAAAAATGGATTTGGCTTATGTATCAAGTATTGGTCCACAAAACCTTGAAAACGCCTATGGAAAATTGATGCAATGGGTAATACCAAAAGGATTAATGAACGACCAAACAAAAATGATAACGATTTATCACGATAGCTTTAAAGTAACAGAAGCCCATAAAGTCAGAATGAGTGCTTCAGTATTACTAAACAAGCCTGTCGAAACAGATGGAGAAATTGGACGGAATTCAATCCAAGAGGGAAAATTTATTGTTGGTAGCTTCGAGATTGGAATGAATGAATTTGAAAAATCTTGGACAGGACTATATTTGTGGATGAACGAAAATGGATATAAGAAAGCTGACAGAGAACCTTTTGAAATGTATCATAACAATTTTAATGAACATCCTGAAAGGAAAGCAGTCGTTGACTTTTACATACCAATTGAATAAAAAAAACGCTGTACAAAAAACCTATACGTAATGCGGACTTTAAGGCTAAATCAAAAGGTCTGTGTATATTTATAAAGTCGCTAAATCTTATGGATTTAGCTTTTGAGTAGAAAAAATAAATCAAAACAATAAGCTTTAGCTTCGTACACAGACGGAAACGAAAAATTTCCTTGCCTCCGCACTACGCATAGCTAAACCGTTAAACAAAATATTATTGGTGGGTTGTTGTGTTTGGCTAAAAATATAATTGTGCTATTATGACCAAGCATTAAATTGTAGGTAATTCCCTATTTTTATGAAATAAAATAGTTTCTTGAAGAAAGATAGGGGATGGCAGCTAACAGAAAAATATAAACTACTACAATAAAGACTAAACTTAATTAAAAACGAAGTTTAGTCAGGCGTTAAGAAGTTTTGACTACCGGCCCAAACCTCAATCTTTTGGGAAAAAGGAAACCGGAGGTGTATGGAAGCATCACCTTTCGGGATTATTTGGCACAAATGCAGTTTAAATTCAAAAATGTGCAATTGGCGTATTTTTAATCCAATATAGAAGGCCAGCTCATAGATAAATTACAGAAGGTTGGTTTTTGTAACGCAAATATAAATAGTTTCCGTAATTTCCGGATTTAAAATAATGGTGGACAATACTTTATAGGTTCTATCGTTAAGTTTTTAAGGAACAACGTTAACTGTTCAATCTTATGGGATTTGGATCTAGAAGTGTATGTATCTTAAGTGTTTCCCTACTCCTGTTATCTTGTAAAGGCAATGATGATGAAGGTGCCGTAGATAACCCATCGCCTCCCATTTCTGTTAAAATTGTAAACGCTTTTCCCGGATTAGGGTTTAATAAGCCATTCGATCTCCAAAGTCCAAAGGATGGTACGGACCGCATTTTTGTGGTGGAACAAAGCGGACTCATTAAGGTGTTTCCCAACCAACCGGATATAGGGGAGAGCACTTTTTTTCTCGATATTGAAAACAAGGTCGATGATACCGAAGGTGAAATGGGTTTGTTGGGGCTGGCCTTTTACCCGGAACATGGCTCCAATGGATACTTTTATGTGTATTACAATACTTCCAGGATCACTACCGTTGTTTCACGCTTTAAAGTTTCGGATACGGATGCCGATAGCGCAGACCCGAACAGCGAAGTCCTTTTGCTGCAAATTGCACAGCCGTTTACCAACCATAATGGCGGCCAATTGGCCTTTGGACCCGATGGGTTCCTGTATATTGCCATTGGTGATGGCGGTTCGGGTGGCGATCCACAGGGAAATGCGCAGAACCGCACCAACCTTCTTGGGACCATTCTTAGGATAGATGTGGATAAAGCGGAAAATGGACTTAATTATGGAATTCCGATTGATAACCCTTTTGTGGACAGCACCGATTTTCGAAGGGAAATCTTTGCGTCCGGGCTTCGAAATCCTTGGCGTATAAGCTTTGATGTGCAAACGGGGCTTTTGTGGGCTGGCGATGTTGGTCAAGGCAAAATAGAAGAAATCGATGTCATTGAAAAAGGGGGCAACTACGGTTGGAACCTACTGGAGGGCACAGACTGTTTTCTGGGAAATGGGTGCAATACACCGGATTTGGCACCACCCGTATTTGAATATACCCATGACAAAGGCGACCTATCCGTTACGGGGGGCTATGTGTATCGCGGAAATAAAGTGGCCCAATTACAGGGGCGTTACGTGTATGCCGATTTTGTTTCGGGGCGTATCTGGACCCTTGGCACTGACTTAAACGCCACACCCAATAATGAACTTCTCATGGATAGTGGATTGAATATTTCATCTTTTGGGACCGACGAAAACAACGAACTTTTTATTTGTAGTTTTGATGGATCCATCTATCGATTTGAAGACGAGTAGAAAAAATTAATTTTTAGCAAAAAGGGTGTTCCCTTTTCTCAGATATTTTTTGTCGATATAAAAAGTGCCGAAAGGCAGGAGCGACGCTATGAACAAAATAAGGAACCGGTTAAAACCCCATTTTTTTTCCAGACAAAAAAGCACGGATAGGATTACATAGACAATGAATAGAAAACCATGTAGGTATCCTATATAGATATTAGGCTCTTTAATGTTGCCCAGATATTTTAAGGGCATCCCCAATCCAAAAAGCAATAAATAGGACACCCCTTCAAGAATGGCAATGATTCTGAACAACTTCAGCATAAAAAATTGTGGAAATTACAAATGTATTACCTCTCCATATGCATCTGCAACGGCTTCCATAACCGCTTCGCTCATGGTGGGATGCGGGTGTACCGCTTTTAATATTTCGTGCCCGGTGGTTTCCAATTTACGTGCCACTACGGCTTCCGCTATCATATCCGTAACCCCAACACCGATCATGTGGCACCCCAACCATTCGCCATATTTGGCATCGAATATTACTTTAACAAAGCCATCTGGATTACCGGATGCTTTTGCCTTTCCGCTTGCGGAGAACGGAAATTTACCCACTTTAACTTCGTATCCTTTTTCCTTGGCCTGCTTTTCGGTCAGCCCTACAGAGGCAACTTCGGGCATGCAATATGTGCATCCCGGGATATTGCCATAATCCAATGGCTCTACGTGCAATCCTGCTATTTTTTCAACACAAAGAATGCCTTCAGCGGAAGCTACGTGGGCCAGTGCCTGACCGGGGGTTACATCGCCTATGGCGTAGTACCCTGGAATATTGGTCTCATAAAAACCATTTACTAAAATCTTATCCCTATCCACGGCAATGCCTACTTCTTCCAGACCTATATTTTCGATATTTGATTTTATCCCTACGGCGGATAACACAATATCGGCTTCTAAAAATTCTTCGCCTTTTTCGGTTTTTACCGTCACTTTTACCCCATCTCCTGAAGTATCCACTTTTGTCACCTCTGAAGATGTCATTATTTTAATACCTGATTTTTTGAAACTGCGCTCCAATTGTTTAGATACGTCCTCGTCTTCAACAGGTACAATATTGGGCAAGTATTCCACGACGGTAACTTCGGTGCCCATGGCATTGTAGAAATAGGCAAACTCTATTCCGATAGCTCCGCTACCCACTACAATTAATTTTTTCGGTTGTTTTTCCAAAGTCATGGCTTTGCGGTAACCTATTATTTTTTTTCCATCTTGGGGCAAGTTTGGCAACTCCCTGCTTCGGGCTCCCGTTGCTATTATGATATGGTTTGCACTATATTCGGTTTCTTTACCATCTTCGGTTTTTACGGACACTTTTTTTTCCGGACGTAAGGTTCCATAGCCGTTAATAACCTCTATTTTGTTTTTTTTCATTAAAAACTGCACTCCTTTGCTCATGCCGTCGGCCACATTTCTGCTACGTTTTACAACGGCATCAAAATCCTTGTCAACACCTTCCGCTTTTAAGCCATAGTCTCCGGCATGTTGTAAATATTCAAAAACTTGCGCCGATTTTAATAATGCCTTGGTAGGAATACATCCCCAATTGAGGCAAACACCGCCTAAACTTTCCTTTTCTATGATGGCTGTTTTAAATCCCAATCGAGAGGCTCTAATGGCAGTTACATATCCTCCTGGCCCACTACCTAAAACAATAATATCGAAAGTGCTCATATTTTTACTTTTTTTTGATATTTCAAAATGAGGAGCAAAAATACAAAACCAAACGGAAAGGGAATAGTAGTAATTGAAATTAAAAAGAATCCCTTTTACAAGTCTATAGAATATGAAGTAGTTAAGTCGCTTTTTTTAAAGTACCTCCCTTTTTTATAATGCAATAAAGCACAGCTTATAAAGATGCGGGCATGTTGTGCTCCAATACTATTTTAGGAATTACTTTGCGGCAACAAATTTAAGTGCGGCCCCATTGATACAATGCCTTTTCCCTGTGGTATTTCTTGGTCCGTCGTCAAAAACATGGCCTAAATGTCCGCCACAGGTGGCGCAATGTTCCTCGATTCGTTGGTAGCCTATTTCATAATCTACATCATAGCTTACATTTCCCTTTATTTCCCGGTCAAAACTTGGCCATCCTGTGCCCGAATCAAATTTATGTTCACTTTTAAAAAGTTCGGTACCACAACCGGCACACGCATAGACCCCTTTTTCTTTAATTTCCAGCAAATCACTGGTAAAAGGATTTTCTGTCCCCGCTTTTCGCAGCACATAAAACTGCATATCCGTCAGTTGTTTTCTCCAATTTTCTTCCGTTTTGGAGACTTTAAAGGTCTCTTGTTCTTTCTTGTCCTTTGTTAGGGGTTCTATTTTTTCCTGGGAAATTCCTTGGCAACCGGTCAAAAGAATAAGAAGGACAATCATGGTCCTATGTATCATGGGTTCTATTTTTGGATCCTACTTTTGTTCTTGGTACATTTTTATCGCAATTAGAAGAGCGCATTATGTTAATTCTAAAAAATAGCTTAAAAGGGCTCCCCATTTTGGAAAGGGAGCCTTTATTGTTTTGCAAAAAACGCAATTAATTCAGTTTTAGGGATTTTATATCTTTTTCCCGCACATTTAAGGATTGCATAATTGCACTTAGGTTTGTTCTGTCCATTTTCCCTGCTGCAAAATCCGCAGGTATCACGGCGATCCTAAACACTTGATTCTGGGTATCTCCCGGAAGTAGCGTGCCTAGATCAAAATCAGACTCCAGGAAAATAGTAACATCCAAAAAGGTATGGTCATAATTATATTGCAATAGACCTTGATCCAATATTCTTGTCTGTGGAAGCAATCTCCATATATCCACTGGATCACCATTGCTGTCTTGGGTCTGATCGAACAATAGAAAGACCAGCACAACGTCAGATTCAAATACCTCGACGGTTTGCGGAAATTCAAAAGAAAGGGAATAATTGTTTTGCGGGGTGAAACTTCCCTGAATTTCCAAGACTTGCCCCAAAATATTCGTGCCATCCTGTCCGTCCAACCCATCTCGTCCCGGAGGCCCAGGAGGCCCATCCGAGCCATCACAGGCCATTAGAAATAAGGTCAAAAAAGTTCCCATTATCAAAGCTGTTTTTTTCATGATTTTTAAATTAAAGGTTTGTAAATTTAGTGAAAAGGACCTGTTCTTTCCCAGTGCTTTTCAAAAAGCGTTCCATTTTTATTCATTAGTCCCCAAATTCTGTTTAAATGAACTTTATTAGGTCGTTTAAAAGATGCCTTTTAGCTAATAACCACCCACTACAACGATATAGTTAAAAATTGGTGCAGATAACACTTTCTTATTACAGGCTAAAGTCTTTTTTTTGTTGTACAATTACTATAACCAAAATACCTATGATTACCAATACCGAATTAGAATATAAAGGAAATCTCTACCCAAACAATATTGTAGACTATAAAAAGGATACGGATAGGCTCTATTTTACAACGAATAATGGGGTTATCCTGGAATTGACCATACTTCACGACAATGCATTACGCTTTAGGTATGCCACTGAAAGCCTTTTTGAACCGGACTTTTCCTATGCGATAAGCGATGATGCCAGTAATGGATTTAACCACTTAGGGGTAATTGAGACCGGAACCGAATTTTGGGTCGAAACCGAGAAACTGAAAGTACTTATTGATAAGAAGACGCTGCGGGTACAGATTTCGGATTTGGAGGGCAATATTATCAATGAGGACGAGTTGGGCTTCCATTGGGAAGAAAATTATGAATACGGTGGGAATACCGTTAAAATGAGCAAGATTACCCAATCCGCAGAGAGTTTCTATGCCATGGGGGATAAGGCAACCCACTCCAATCTAAAAGGAAAACGCGTAAACAATTGGGCAACGGACCAGTACGCTTTCGGAAAGGACCAAGAACCACTGTACAAGGCCATACCCTTCTATGTAGGCCTGCACAACAATATGGCCTATGGTATTTTCTTTGATAACACCTTTAGGTCTTATTTTGATTTTTCGCACGAAAGGCGCAATGTTACCAGTTTTTGGGCAGAAGGAGGGGAAATGAACTATTATTTCTTTTATGGACCAAAAATGCCCCAAGTGGTAAAGGCATATACCGATCTAACAGGTAAGCCAGAACTACCCCCCCTGTGGGTCCTGGGTTTCCACCAATCCAAATGGAGTTATTATCCGGAGAGCAGGGTTAAGGAAATAGCAAACACTTTCCGAAAATTGAAGATTCCCTGTGATGGTATTTATCTCGATATAGATTATATGGAAGGGTTTAGGTGTTTTACATGGAACCACAGCTATTTTCCCAATCCAAAAAAAATGGTCAAGGAATTAAATGATAAAGGATTTAAAACCGTGGCGATAATAGACCCGGGAATTAAGGTGGACAATGAATATTGGGTGTACCAACAGGCTAAAGACAATCATTTTTTCTGTCAAAGGGGGGATGGTCCCCATATGAGGGGCAAAGTATGGCCGGGAGAATGCAATTTTCCCGATTTTACAAATCCAAAAGTAAGGGAGTGGTGGGCAGGCCTTTATAAAGAATTAATCGCAGAGATAGGGATCAGAGGGGTATGGAACGATATGAACGAACCGGCGGTAATGGAAGTGCCCACAAAGACCTTTCCGCTGGATGTTAGGCATGATTACGACGGCCATCCATGCAGCCATAGAAAAGCGCACAACATTTATGGCATGCAAATGGCAAGGGCCACCTATGAGGGGGTAAAGAAATTTGTATACCCAAAACGTCCTTTTGTCATTACACGTTCAGCCTATTCCGGTGCCCAAAGATACACTTCCACATGGACGGGGGATAATGTGGCCACGTGGGAACATTTATGGATAGCGAACGTACAGGTACAACGTATGTGCATGAGCGGTATGTCTTTTGTAGGCTCGGATATTGGGGGTTTTGCAGAACAGCCAAATGGGGAATTGTTTGCCAGATGGATCCAATTGGGGGTTTTTCACCCATTTTGTCGGGTGCATTCCAGTGGTGACCACGGAGATCAGGAGCCATGGTCCTTTGATGACGAAGTAACAGATATCGTTAGAAAATTCATAGAGTTAAGGTATCAATTGCTGCCCTATCTATATACCATGTATTATAAGTATACCAAGGAAGGAAACCCTATGATACAGGCTTTGGTATACTATGACCAGGAGGATACGCAAACCCATTTTAGGACGGACGAATTTATTTTTGGGGAACAAATTTTGGTCTGCCCCGTACAAGAACCCAATGCAAAAGGCAGAAGAATGTATATACCCCGAGGCAGATGGTATAATTTTTGGAACGGTGAGGTTGTGCAGGGAGGTATGGAGAAATGGGTTGTGGCAGACATTGATAAAATTCCGTTATTTATAAAAGAAGGGGCCATTATTCCAAAATACCCCATACAACAATATGTGGGAGAGATAGATATTACAGAACTCATATTGGACGTTTATTTTAAAATTGGAATTGAAAACTCCACGGTTTATGAAGATGGCCAGGATGGATACGATTATAAAAAGGGGCAGTATAGCCTACGTAACTTTAAATTGAGGGGGAAGGAAAACGAACTTATTATACAACAATTTAAAGACGGAACGTTCACAACTTCATACAGCAAGTTTAAACTTAGGTTGCACGGACTGCCATTTAAGATAAAAAGTATAGAACTGGACAACGAAAAAGCGACTTTTGGAGAAGTTAAGCTAAATGGCAATAACAGTATTGAGGTAGCTAAAGATTTTACTGTATTGCACATTACCGGAAAGTGATTTTTTTTGTAATTTCCAATATTAATAAAAACTAAGGAAAATGAAGAAAACCATATTGATACTAGCTGTTTTTATTGGCACGGCGGCCTGTAAAACAAACCCGTTCACGGGGCAAAGCACGTTGAATTTTTACCCGAACAGCCAAATATTTCCATCGTCTTTTGCACAATATGACCAGTTTTTAGGCGAAAATAAAGTGGTTACCGGCACTTCAGATGCCCAAATGATCGCCAGGGTAGGGCAACGCATAGCCACAGCCGCAGAACGTTGGCTCAGTGCCAATGGTTATCCAGGCTACCTAAAAGACTATAAGTGGGAATATAATCTGGTCGATGACAAAACCGTGAATGCTTGGGCAATGCCTGGGGGTAAAATTGTTTTTTATACCGGAATACTTCCTATTTGTAAGGGAGAAACAGGTGTGGCGGTGGTTATGGGACATGAAGTTGCCCATGCATTGGCAGACCATGGCGCACAGAGAATGAGTGCGGGCACACTTCAACAATTGGGAGCTGTTGCAGGTAATGTTGCCATTAAAGACCCCGCTACTTTAAATATTTTCAATCAGGCCTATGGTATAGGTTCCCAGGTGGGGGTTATGCTCCCTTTTAGCAGAAGCCATGAGACGGAGGCAGATAGAATAGGTCTCCAGATCATGGCCATTGCGGGTTATAATCCGGATGAGGCCGCGGAATTATGGAAGCGGATGAGTGCCAATAGTGGCGGCCAGGCCTCTCCCGAATTTATGAGCACCCACCCTTCCAATGAAACAAGGATAAGCAATCTTACGGCTTGGGCACCTACTGCAAAACAAGAAGCGGCCAAATTTGGGGTTACTACTTTTAAGTAATGGTAAATAAAGTATTTTAAATAGGTATAAAGGCTGTTCTTTACATGAACAGCTTTAATTTTTAATATATGGCACAGCATCCGCCAATTAAGGGCAGCAAAAAACTATTGAACGCCTGGGCGTTTTACGATTGGGCCAATTCTGTCTATAGTTTGGTCATTTCCTCAGCAATCTTCCCCATTTTCTATGGGGCACTCTTTCGGGTTTCCGAAATTGAAAAAGTAACTGTTTTTGGCGGTGAAATTGCCAGAGCGCCACTCATAAGCTATACAACATCACTTGCTTTTGTCTTTATTGCCATAATAACGCCTTTGTTGTCGGGAGTGGCCGATTATATGGGCAATAAGAGAATGTTCATGAAGTTCTTTTGCTACCTCGGGGGTCTTTCCTGTATCGGGTTGTATTGGTTTTCCCTGGAACACATTTATTTCGGGCTTGGCTGTTATTTTTTTGGACTGGTCGGATTTTGGGTGAGCTTTGCCATCAATAATTCCTATTTGCCTGATGTGGCCTTTCCGGAACAGCAGGACCGCATCAGTGCCAAAGGATTTTCCATGGGTTATGTTGGCAGTGTTATTTTGCTGCTCCTTAATTTGGGGATGGTTATGTATCCAAATCTTTTTGGTATCACTTCCAATGATGATGGAATTGCCGAAATCAAGGCGATGAAATATTCATTCATTACCGTTGGTATCTGGTGGATAATTTTTAGCCAATACACTTTTTTTAATTTGCCAAAGGGAAACAAGAGAGAAGGCCCGAAAGAGCATGTTATTTTAAATGGATTCCGGGAACTGAAAAAAGTATGGCACCAATTGGGCTCCGAGATAAAACTGAAGCGCTATTTGGGGGCCTTCTTTGTGTATAGCATGGCCGTGCAAACCGTAATGCTCATTGCTACCTACTTTGGAGAAGAGGAAATTATGTGGGGCTCGGGTAATCAAAGAACCTTTGGTTTAATTGTAAGTATCTTAGTGATTCAGCTTGTAGCCATTCTTGGGGCTACCTTAACGGCAAAAGCCTCCTCTGTTTTTGGAAACTTGAGGACATTGATTGTTATAAACGTCTTATGGGTAGCCATTTGCGTTTATGCTTATTTTGTGATCACCCCAATGGATTTTTATATTGCGGCCGGCTGTGTGGGAATTGTAATGGGTGGCATCCAGGCATTGTCCCGATCTACCTATTCTAAATTTATCCCAAAAACGATCGATACCACCTCGTTTTTCAGTTTTTACGATGTTTCGGAAAAAATAGGGATCGTCATAGGTACTTTTATGTACGGTTTTATTGCGCAACTTACGGGAAGTATGCGCAATGCCACCCTGTTTTTGGCCTTGTTCTTTATTGTTGGTGCATTTTTATTGACGCGGGTCAATAAAAATATACTAAGATAATGTTGTCCAAAAATATATAATCATGTACTCCAGCGTTTGTGCACAAGCAGTGGCAGGGCTTGGATAATCTTTGTACTGGTTTTACCAAAAGCCACTCATTATTTCTTTGAAAGACCTTTGGATAATTGGTTTGATGTAACTTTCGTGCTTACTTGGAATTTTATTGTTCACAATGTGTTCATGCGCATTGTCATTTTCAATTAAAGCGCAATGATCAAGTATCGCCGTTTGTAATTCCCGTTTTAAGAACGGTATTTGATTGGATTGGCTGATAGTTTCCAGGGCATTTTTATTGGGTCTAAACGAGTACTCCATATTAATTTACTCAAATATTTTGTTGTTTTGTCGTCAATAGGCATAAGAATCTTTATTTGGCCCATCAGGAAATCCGAATAACGAAAACCCCCTGTCATGGTTTGTTGCAATTGTATTAATTGAACCTGATCTTCGATTAAATTTTGCTTAAGGATTATCAAACGTTCACCGATCGAATCATTGACCTTACTTTTTTCACTCCAAGTATTGATTTGCAATGCAATCAAAACACCAATGAACACAGGCAGTATCGAGCCTATGGAGTATTTGGTGTAGTTCATGGTATTACCTTCGGTGATAGATTTTTCACGGATATTTTTAAAGAATTTTATCATTAATTAATGGTTGGTCATTAATGTTAAGAATAAGTAGCCGTAAGTTCGCAAATCTTTACGATCACTTCAATGGCTTTTTGCATGCTTTCCACAGGGACGTATTCGTATTTTCCGTGGAAATTATGGCCTCCGGCAAAAATATTGGGACAAGGGAGTCCCTTAAAACTAAGTTGTGAGCCATCTGTGCCGCCGCGAATGGGCTTTATGATGGGCTTTACGTCTACCGCTTCCATCGCTTTTTTGGCAATTTCCACAATGTGCATTACCGGGGTTATTTTTTCTTTCATGTTGAAATATTGGTCCTCTATTTCCATCGTTGTGCAATTTGGGTGGGTTGTGTTCAGTTTTGCCACTATTTTTATCAGCAATTGTTTTCGCTCCTGAAATTTATCCCAATCATGATCCCTAATGATGAGCTCTATTTGGGCATGTTCTATTTCCCCCGAGATATGGTGCACATGGAAAAAACCTGCCCGCCCCGAGGTGCGCTCGGGAACTTCGTTTTTGGGCAGTAGTTGCATAAATTCTTGGGCAAAACCTATGGCATTCACCATTTTGCCTTTGGCATAGCCAGGATGCACGCTTTTGCCCGTAAAGATAATTTTGGCTTTGGCGGCATTAAAGTTTTCATATTCCAATTCCCCAATTTGGCTGCCATCCACGGTATAGGCCCAATCTGCCCCAAATTTTTCCACATCAAATTTATGGGCACCACGGCCAATTTCCTCATCGGGCGTAAAACCTACACGAACTTTGCCGTGCTTAATTTCAGGGTGTTGTATTATATATTCCATTGCAGATACAATTGCGGTAATGCCGGCTTTATCATCGGCACCGAGCAAGGTGGTACCGTCTGTGGTAATAAGGGTTTGCCCCTTGTAGAGCAGCAGATCCTCAAAATAATCGGGAGATAATACAATGTTCTCCTCTTTGTTCAACACAATATCTTTTCCATCATAATTTTCAATGATTTGAGGTTTGACTTTAGTAGCCGTGAAATCGGGAGAGGTATCAAAATGGGAGATAAACCCGATGGTGGAGACCTCTTTTTCCAAATTCCCGGGCAAGGTGGCCATAATGTAGGCGTTACTGTCTATAGTGACTTCCTGCATGCCGATTTGTTGCAATTCTTCTACAAGTTTTTGGGCCAGTTTCCATTGTTTTTCCGTGCTTGGTGTGGTATTGGAATTCGGGTCGCTCTGGGTATCAATGGCAACGTAACTTATAAATCGGTCTATCAGGTACTGCATGGATTTTAGTTTTGCCCAAAAATACAATATTGCTTATTTACGAGGGCTAAATTTTAACTGGTACTCCTTTGCGTTAAGGATTGAAACCCTTCGACTTAAGGATAAATTCATTCTTTTTTGGGTTTTTCCATCAAAATAAGATTGCAACGGAAATCCTGACACTTGTGGTATCGCATAAATAGCGATCATTTATGTGACTTATAGATTAGCCTTTGCAACAAGGCCATCTTTCATAATATATAGGCCATTTCAACTGGGATGGAAATAAAATTTGCTGCCCTTTTTCCTTTGGCACATACTATTCGTTTAAAAATGGGGTTTGTATCTTAGCGTTATAAAACAAAATCAAAAAAGTTATGCACTTAAAAAAAATGGCTTTGGCGATTGCAATGCAATGTCTGGTCGTTGTTGTCTCGGCCCAGGATTGTACGCTGGATTTAGGAGGGACGAATCTGGAAACCATCATTAAAATATTTCAATTGAACGATGCGCAGGCTAACCTGGTAGAACGTTGGCAGGCCGAGTTGCAGTTACAAATGAAATTGATAGAGGGTGAGGCTAACGCATTATTGGCAAAACAACCCCAGCGTACGGAGGAGGAATTGTTGGCTTTAGCGCAAAAATACAAGGTACTGCAAGACAAAATGACCTTGCTTTCCGCAAGTTATGATAAGAAGCTTTTGCGCGAACTTAACGACAAACAGTACGAAAGGTATGTTTCCCTTTGCAAGGAAGCCGTTCGCACACCTCTGGACAGGACACTTGAATAACTTCCATAACAGTGTTGATAAATAGCAGCGTTGAAAACACAAGAGGATAGCGGAGTTTGTATTTTTGCATAAATCGGCTTTCATTCCATGTATACCTTACTTATTCGTCCCCTTCTTTTTTTGTTTGATCCAGAGGTAGTTCATAAAATATCCTTTGGTACCATCCGCTTTTTCTCGAAGCTTGGTTTTTTACGCTTATTCAGATCGTGCTATGTGATAGAAGACCAGCGATTGGAACGGGAACTTTTTGGCCTAAAATTTAAGAATCCCGTGGGTCTTGCGGCCGGTTTCGATAAAAATGCCATCTTGTACAACGAACTGGCCGATTTTGGTTTTGGATTCATAGAAATAGGTACATTGACCCCTAAACCTCAGGAAGGGAATCCGAAAAAAAGGTTATTCCGATTAAAGGCCGATAGGGCCATTATTAACCGAATGGGATTTAATAACAAGGGAGTTTTTGATGCGGTGGAGCGACTGAAGAATAAGCACAAGGTTCTTATTGGCGGTAATATTGGCAAAAATAAGATCACGGCCAACGAAGATGCCGTTAAGGATTACCTGATTTGTTTTGATGCTTTGTTTGCCCATGTGGATTATTTTGTGGTTAATGTTAGTTCTCCAAATACTCCGGGCTTACGCGAACTTCAGGAAAAGGAACCGCTTACGGCCTTGTTAAAGGAACTAAAAAAGGAGAATACCAAATGTGCAAAAAAGGCAAATAAGGCTGAAAAGCCTATTTTATTGAAGATTGCACCGGACCTGACTGATGACCAGCTTTTGGACATCATTCAAATTATGGCAAGAACGCAGATTGATGGGGTAATCGCCACAAATACCACCCTGAGTAGAAAAGGGTTAAAGTCGTCTTATCTGTTGGTGGAGGAAGCGGGGGGATTGAGCGGGAAACCTTTAACCCAACGAAGTACCGAAGTTATCCGATTTTTAGCCGAAAAAAGCAATAAAGCGTTTCCCATTATTGGGGTTGGTGGCATACATTCTCCGGAAGATGCGCTTGAAAAGTTGGAAGCAGGTGCCGATCTTGTTCAGCTTTGGACAGGATTTGTGTACGAAGGACCAGCCTTGGTAAAAAAGATTAATAAAGCAATACTTGCTTCCTTAGAGGCTTAAAATTCCAGGATTTAGAAACTGAGAAAGGAGTGTAACGATCTTGCCGGTGTGCAAGATAGCCCACAATCTTTATTTCGAAGTTGCCCTTTACCTTTTATGGGATGATGAAGTAGCCCTATTTTGTCCAATAATCTACCACCAAAACATCGGCAAGATGAGGCCCCAAAAGCGCACCAAAAGCCTTGTGGTCGGGATGTGGAAGGTATATGGCCCGGTCTTCTTCGCTGTCAAAAGTCAGGAAAAAACAATGGGTAAACCCTTTTTCCAAACCTTCGGGGCTATTGTTCAGACCCCATTCATAGGATTTAATTTGAGGAATTTTGGATGGTAATTCAGAAAAGGCGGTTAAAATTTTAGTCAGGTTTTCTTCAGATGTACCTTCTTTAAACTTAAAAAGCACCACATGGCGCAGCACACTATCTTGTTTTGGCAACATTTCAGTTAATGGTTTGTAAGGTTCGTTGGCAAAAGCAGGGGCGCTAAAGCCGTAAAATGATATGGTCAGTATAGCGACAAGCGTAAGTGTTCTCATAGGTTCTTTTTAATTTTAGGGCAATATATAAAAAAAGCGCGATACTGCGCTATAATTTGTAATTTCAGGCTTTCATTTGAGGACTGTTGAATTTCGAAATGTTATATACTTTTGTTTTGGCCACGGCGGTGTTGGCTATCGCTCCGGGACCGGACAATATTTACGTGTTCTCGCAAAGCATTAGCCATGGTAAAAAGTACGGTTTGGCAACGACCGCCGGACTCATGTCCGGCTGTTTAGTGCATACAACCATGTTGGCTTTTGGGATTTCTGCGGTTATTAAAGCCAACGAACATTTGTTTTATGGGATTAAAATCTTTGGAGCACTGTATTTGTTTTACCTGGCTTTCAAGGTTCTTCAAAGTCCGGCTATGATGGGAATGCCTTCTGAAAAGGCTCCCAAGAGCACTTTGGGATCATTGTTTAAACAAGGTTTTATAATGAATGTGCTAAACCCGAAAGTGACTATTTTTTTCCTTGCTTTTTTTCCGGGGTTTCTGTTTAGTACTACATGGAGCACCATAGCCCAGTTTTATACCTTAGGGTTATTGTTTATGCTGGTTTCTTTTCTTGTTTTCGGAACCATCGCCATTCTTTCCGGGACCATTGTGGAACATTTTACCAAAACCACGTTTGTGGGGAAGTTTCTAAAATGGCTTCAGATAATGGTCTTTGTCGGTATTGGGGTATTTCTGTTATTGTCCGATAAATAATTGGTAATTTTGGGATCGTAATGGAAATCGGTGCCATGTCAGCTAAGGTTAAAATTGTAGAATGTCCGCGTGATGCCATGCAAGGCATAAAATCTTTTATACCAACCGAAAAAAAGGTGGTGTATTTGCAATCCTTATTGGGGTGTGGATTTGATACCATCGATTTTGGAAGTTTTGTGTCGCCCAAAGCCATTCCGCAAATGGCAGATACGGCGGCCGTACTAGATCGGTTGGATTTGAGTAAAACCCAGAGTAAACTTTTGGCCATAGTAGCCAATTTACGTGGTGCGGAGGATGCCGCTTCGTTTCAACAAATTCGCTATTTGGGGTATCCATTTTCCGTTTCGGAAAATTTTCAAATGCGGAATACCCATAAAACCATCGCCCAGTCCGTGGAGGCCTTACAAGAGATTTTAAATGTGGCTGATAGGAACGGGAAGGAAGTGGTTACTTATATTTCCATGGGGTTTGGCAATCCGTATGGCGATCCATGGAGTGTGGATATTGTTGGCGATTGGACCGAAAAATTAGCAGCTATGGGGGTCCAAATATTGTCCCTTTCGGATACGGTAGGCACCTCAACTCCTGAGGTGGTGGATTACCTTTTTTCACATCTTATTCCTCACTATCCGCATATCGAATTTGGTGCTCATTTACATACCACGCCAACCACGTGGCGCGAAAAGGTAGATGCTGCATACAAGGCCGGATGTCGACGATTTGATGGTGCCGTCCAGGGGTTTGGGGGCTGCCCCATGGCCAAAGACGAATTAACCGGTAATATGCCCACGGAAAAAATGCTATCTTATTTTACGGAGCAAAAAGTAGCTACAGGGGTTAATTGGCTGGTTTTTGAAGCGGC
>JBGTBA010000065.1:0-27864 GCA_041749595.1 Flavobacteriaceae bacterium
CACCAAAGGAATAACATGCTTTCTCATTTCATCTTCAAATAACGGGAAAGTTAGTTCCACATGCTTAGGATGATTGCGGTGCAGCATCTGATTGTTGGGGATTACAATCACCATGGGCTTCGCTTTTCCCTCGGCCAATAGGTTATCCATGATAAGATTCACGCGACCATCATACATCCAGTTCGAGGGCAGTTCTCCGCTCCCTCCCACCAAATACAGTGTAGGATAGGTTTTAGTACCATCATATCCGGGTGGAGTGTACACATAGAGTTCGCGTTCTCCATTTGTAACATCTGAGTGGTAAATATGACGCGTAACCCTACCATGCGGAACATTTTTTGCATCGTAATAGGCTGGGGCATTTCCATGTACCACCAATTGACTGTAAGGAGGCATGGCGGTAAATGCAGCTACGGTATTACTTGGGTCGGTTATCTGTACACCATCCACATTGAAAAAATACATGTATATATCGGGTCGAATCGGACCCACTGTTAAGGTCCAAATTCCATCAGTTCCTTTAACAAATGGCATGGATTTCTCGGATGTTCCCAAGGCAGAAAGCAGTGCGCCACCAGTAAGATTAACTTCCTTGGCTATTGGCGCTTTTAGTCTGAAGGTCACTGTTTGATCATCGTGGACTTCGGGAGAATTTAAGGGCGCACTGAAGGGAATAAGGTTTTCCGTGTTTTTTTGCGGGTTATAATCCAGATTTACATTGGCTTGTTGTGCGAATAGTTGTGGTAGTAGCAATAGGTTTGAGATACCAAGAACTAATAAAAATAGATTTGTTCTGCTTCCTTTTTTTGGTGTATTTTTTAGTTTCTGCATAAGGTTACTATTTTATGTTGACTTTTAAGACCTTTTTAAAGGTTTTGATACAGTTGATCTTTGGGGTGGTAAATGTGTTTGTTCTTTTTTGCATTGACCAAAAAAGAACCAAAAAAGTCTAGGCTGATTTTTAGTTTCTACAAATCTAAGGTCTTTTTGCGGCCGCACCGCCCAGGCCGCTTTCACTATCGTGAAATGCTCTTTGGACGGCTTCCTTTTTCCTAAGCAAAAAGCGCCTGATTTGTAACGAAACTTAAAATAGGCCCAGAACACTTTTTAAGTATAGCTATCAATAGATTCAAGTTACGTGTTTTTTTGGTTCATTTTCATGCATCTATAATCTTTCATATGATGACCATGAACTGACATTTGTGCTTCAGTTCTTTTTACTTCATAAAAGATACCATAACGAATAAAGACAACTCAAAAGAATTGTTTCAATTTACTTGGGACGTATCTCTTCACCTTAAGAGTATCGACACTGGTACAACTTTATTTCCCATTAAAAAATACCATCACCCCAATAACAATGATAACAATTGCGATGGAAATGCTTATATCGACCCAGTTGTAACTGTTTTTGTTCTTTAATTTTTCTTCTTCTGTTATGGTACCGAAAGTGAGATTTACCACCTTTTCCCTGAAAGGTGCCGGGGTAGCCAAACTCACTACCACAATAAAAATAATACAGAACAGGAAGAACCAGGCACCAAAGGTTAAAAAGTTCATATCCCCCAGTTTAAAAAGCAATCCATTGGGATCTAAACTTCCCTTGATAAGTTCCAAGGTAATTCTGAAAGTCGCCACAACGATACCCATAATCAACGTAGCGAAAGCACCTTGTGAATTGATTCTTTTATAAAAAATTCCCAATAGGAAAACAGCTGTTATAGGGGGAGCAATATACGATTGTACGCTCTGTAAATACTCATACAGCACTCCTGAAATGTTGGCCATAATCGGAATCCATATAATCCCGATGATCACCACGATTACCGTAGCGATTTGTCCGGTGCGTACCAATTTCTTCTCTGGGGTATTTGGTCGGAGTTTTTTATAAATATCCACCGTAAATAAGGTAGAACAGGAATTAAAAACCGACGCCAGCGAACTCATTAATGCAGCCAATAAACCTGCAGCAACCAATCCTCTTAAGCCCGAAGGCAATAAATTACTCATTAATACCGGAAAAGCTTCATCGGGACTGTCCCAATGTAGTTCCCCTCTCATTTTTAAGGTAAGAGCAATAATTCCCGGAATCAGAAATAGAAAAACAGGTAATAGCTTCAATAAAGCCCCAAAAATGGTGCCCCGACGTCCCTCTTTTATATTCCGGGCTGTAAGTGCCCGTTGCACAATATACTGGTCGGTGCACCAGTACCAGATACCCACAACGGTACTGGTAATAAACAGGGATGGCCATGGAAAATCCGGATCGGTAGCCGGACGCCACATATTAAAATATTCGGGCTTTAAGGTTTCCGTCATACTGCTCCAGCCCCCAACTTTGTCCAAACCGATGTAGGTAAGTATCGCGGCCCCAAGAATTAATAAAACGGCTTGAAGCGTTTCAGTGTATACCACGGCGCGCATTCCTCCCAGCACCGTATAAATTCCGGTGAGGATTACGGTAGCAATGGCACCAGTCCAAAAGTCGATTCCCAACAAGGCAGAAACCACTACCCCACCTGCATAAATCGTAACCGAAATTTTGGTCAATACATAGGCTACAATAGAAAAGATAGAAAGTACCCAGCGCGATCTGGCATCAAATCGCTTTTCCAGAAACTCCGGCATGGTAAATACCCCACTACGGGCATAAAAGGGTAAAAATACCCAGCCCAAAATCAGCACCACCCAAGCCTGGATTTCATAAATCAACAAAGGCAGTTTATTACTGGCTCCTGTACCTGCCAGACCCACAACGTGTTCTGACCCAATGTTGGATGCAAATATGGAAGCCCCAACTACAAACCAACCTATATTTCTGCCTGCCAAGAAATAATCCTCTGTGCTTTCCTTTTTCTTACGGATAACCCATATGGCAATGCCCAATAGGACTAAAAAATAGATGGCAATACTAATCCAGTCCAGTGTGTCTAATCTTTGCATGATTTTGGTTTACTTGGTTGATAGTTTAAAAGTGGTTTTACTGCTATATTTTTCGCCCGGCTCCAGGGTTACTGAGGGGAACTCGCTTTGATTCGGGGAATCCGGATAGTGTTGTGTCTCCAGACATAAGCCGCTCCTTTTAGCGTACGTACCGCCATTGGGTGCAGGAAGTGTGCCATCTAAAAAATTTCCGGAATAAAATTGAATCCCGGGCTCATCTGTAAATACCTCTAAATAGCGTCCGCTTCCGGGGTGGTATGCCGAAGCGACTCGTCTAAACCCAGATACCTGATTATTGAGCACCCAACAATGGTCGAATCCGCCTCCGAGTTGCAATTGGGTGTTTTCCTTTGTTATATCCTGACCAATGACTTTTGCTTGCCTAAAATCGAATGGGGTATCTTCAACAGATTCAAGCACGCCTGTTGGAATTAGTCCGTTATCCACCGGTAAATAGTGGTCGGCGAGTATTTCCAGTTCATGGTCCAAAATAGTAGTGGAAAAATCGCCGGATAGATTAAAATAGGCATGTTGGGTAAGGTTTACCACCGTGGTTTTATCGGTAGTGGCCTCGTACAGTACCTCCAAGCTATTGTCGTTATTTAGGGTATACGTAACATTTGTGGTTAATGTCCCGGGAAAACCTTCTTCCCCATCCGGGCTGATATAAGTAAGGATAAGAGAAGCAGCGGTAGGTCCTTCTTCGGTTTTTGCCACCCATACTTTCTTATCAAAACCTTTTACACCTCCATGTAAATTGTTGTTTCCATCATTTTTTGCCAGTTGGTAAGATTTGTCGTTTAGGGAAAACTTAGCTCCGCCGATACGATTTCCATAGCGTCCGATAAGTGCACCAAAAAATGGATTATCCTTTTCGTAGTGCGCTAAATTGTCAAATCCCAAAACTACATTCTGAAGGGAACCGTTTTTGTCCGGGGTGTTTAAGGAGGTAATCCGACCGCCATAAGTAATAACATCCACCTGTAACCCACTGCTATTTTTAAGAGAATACTGCTCTACTTTTTGGCCATCGGCAGTAGTGCCATAGGCTTGTTTTGTAATAGAGACTCTCTCATTTGGCATCTCCATTTCCGTGGTACTTTCTTTATTTTCCTTTTGCTCTTTGCATTGAATAGTTAAAAACATAAGAAAAATCAATACTAAACCGGGAACAAATAAGCGTGTTATATTTTTCATAGGATTGGGTTTTAACTACATTCTATTTTCAAAGAGGTGGTAGTACACTTCATTGGCATTAAGCTGATCTTTAAATTGCCTTATGTTGGTATTTTTGTCGATAACCACTACTTCGATTCCCGCCATTTCAGCAAAATCTTCTATAAACTCCGTGGTCAACGCCTGTGTATACACTGTGTGATGCGCCCCACCGGCCAAAATCCATGCCGTAGCTGCAATTTCCAGATTGGGCTGTGCATCCCAAAGCACCCGGGCTACCGGTAAATTGGGTAAAGCCGCCATGGGTTCTATCGCTTCTACCTCGTTGACAATGAGTCTGAACCTATTTCCTAAATCTACCAAAGAAACATTCAATGCCGGTCCGGCAGGGGAATTAAAGACCAAACGCACCGGATCTTCCTTACCTCCTATTCCTAAGGGATGGACTTCACAAGAGGGTTTTTTATCCGCAATAGATGGACAAATTTCCAACATATGAGATCCCAGAACATAGGATTTCTCGGGGGTAAAATGGTACGTATAATCTTCCATAAATGAGGTACCTCCCGGTAGACCTATAGCCATGACTTTTAAGGCACGGAGCATGGCAGCCGTTTTCCAATCGCCTTCACCCCCAAAACCGTAACCATCTGCCATTAGGCGTTGTGTTGCAATTCCAGGCAACTGTTTCAGTTCCCCAAGATTTTCAAACGTATCGGTAAAGGCCTTGAATCCACCTTCTTCCAAAAAGTAGCGTAATCCCAATTCAATTTTAGCGGCATCAATAAGGGATTGCCGTTTACTTCCCGTTTCCAACAATTCATCTACCAAAGTATAATCCGCCTCATACACCTTTACCAAATCCGCTATTTGCTTATCAGAAAGGGTATTCATTTTCTTTAGGATATCCGAAGAATCATAGCCGTTTACCGAAAAGCCAAAACGCAACTGTGCCTCTACCTTGTCGCCATCGGTTACCGACACTTCCCGCATATTATCTCCGATGCGCGCTACTTTTAAATTTTGGAACTCGTTCCAACCCAACGCTACTCTGGTCCAATTTCCTATTTTTTCTTGTACTCGTACTTCTTTCCAATGGCCTACAATGATTTTACGTTTCTTACGCATCCGCGTCATCATATGGCCAAACTCCCTATCCCCATGGGCAGATTGGTTTAGGTTCATAAAATCCATATTTATACTGTCCCAGGGGATTTCCGCATTGAACTGTGTATGCAGATGACACAAAGGCTTGGTTAGTAAACTCAATCCTTTAATCCACATTTTTGCAGGAGAAAAGGTATGCATCCAGGTAATGATTCCTATGCAATTATTATTCGAACTGGCTTGCTGACACAATTCGGTTATTTCATTGGGTGTTTTAACGGTTGGTTTATAAATTAGTTTTACGGGGATATGACTTGATGCATTAAGTCCTTTGACAATTTCCTGCGAATTCAGTGCTACCTGTTGTAAGGTTTCGGAGCCATATAAATGTTGGCTTCCCGTAACAAACCATATCTCTTTTTCTACTATTTCTGCAATCATAAAAATTTGAAGTTAATGGTTACTGTCCGTAATAGGCATCTTTGCCGTGTTTACGTTCATAATGTTTTTTTATTAATGACTCTTTTAATTTGGGGGCCTCCGGGTTTATTTGAAGGGTAAGATATGCCATTTGAGCAATGGTTTCCAGAACTTTACTGTTATACACCGCTTTGGCCGCTGTTTTACCCCATGCAAAGGGACCGTGATTGCCCAATAATACCATTTCTACTTCTTCCGGTGAAAGATTACGCTCCTTGAAACAATCCAGAATTTGTATTCCGGTATTGTGTTCGTAGTTCCCTTCAATAAGATGGTCTTTCATGGGTGCTGCACAGGGGATATCGGCTGTTAAATGGTCTGCGTGTGTTGTTCCGAAAATAGGAATATCGCGTTGTGCCTGTGCCCAGGCTACGGAATAGGTAGCGTGTGTATGGGCAATGCCGCCTATATGTGCCCAGTTTTTATATAAAAATGCATGGGTTTTGGTATCGGATGAAGGCCTCATTGCTCCCTCTATAATGGTGTTGTCATAGTCCAATACCACTATATCTTCTGCCTTTAGCTTTTCATAGGGTACGCCGCTGGGTTTTATGGCAAAAACACCCTTCTCTCGATCCACAGCGCTTACATTGCCAAAAGTGTAGATCACCAGACCCAATGCGTTGAGCTCCATATTGGCCTCATAACATTCCTGTTTTAATACGTTATAGGTGGAATTCATGGACATTCTTTTTTAAGGTGTTTTCTACAAATTCGCCTAATTGATCGTACGATTTCATGGCCTCTTTGTAGGCTTCTACTTTGTCGGGCTGAGGAAAGTATTCCGCTTCAAAATCACTTCCCATTTTTAAGGCTGCCTCTGTAACAGTACCGTAAATTCCGGCAGCTACAGCGGCATATATGGCTGCCCCTAAAGCGGGTGCCTGATCGGAGGTTGCCACTTTAATGGGCATATCCATAACGTTCGCCAAGGTTTGCATCACGTAGGGCGATTTTCTGGCCACTCCGCCGATACCCACTACGGTATCGATTTGTATTCCCTCCTCCTTAAAACGGTCGGCTATTTTTTTAGAGCCAAAACATATGGCGTTGATTAATGCTTTAAAAATATGGGGGGCTTTACTACCCAGGGATAAATCTGCAAGGGAGCTTTTAAGGTTTTGATTCGCATCCGGGGTACGTCTCCCGTTAATCCAATCCAGCGCTATGGGGATACTTTCGGTTATGGGAATAGCTTCTGCAGCTTCGGATAATTTTTTGATAAAATTGATTTCAATTTCCTCCTTTAACTCCTGTTTTTGTTGTTCAGAAAGTATTTTTGAGGTCATGACCAAATGCTCCAACGGCCAAGAAAGCACATCTTTAAACCAGGCCAACAGATCTCCAAAAGCCGACTGCCCGGCTTCCAAACCTATAAGCCCCGGAATAACCGAACCATCCACTTGTCCGCAAATACCTTTTATGGTTCTATGATTTACCTCATCCTGGCCTGCCACCAAGATATCACAGGTCGACGTTCCCATTACCCGCACCAAAGCATGCTCTTCTATCTTGGCACCGACTGCACCTGCATGGGCATCAAAAGTGCCTACTGCCACCACTGTTTCTGTGGTAAGACCCAATTTCTCAGCCCATTCCTTACTCAAATTTCCGGCTATTTCATTAGAGGTATAGGTTTCCTGATAGAGACGCTCTCTAAGCTCTCCCAAATAAGGGTCTAGTTTGCTCAAAAATTCTTTTGGCGGTAGTCCATTCCAATCGGTGTGCCACATGGCCTTATGCCCGGCTGCACACCGGCTGCGCTTAAAAGAATTTACATCTTTTTCCGCTATGAGTAGGTAGGTCATGAGGTCACAATGCTCCATCCAAGTATATGCCGCATTTTTCACTAAATCATCCTCTCTGGAAATGTGTAAAATTTTAGCCCAAAACCATTCTGAGGAGTAAATACCCCCAACATATTTGGTGTAGTTTTCACCTCCCCAATTCGCTGCCAAATCATTTATTTCAGCGGCTTCTTTTATGGCGGTGTGGTCTTTCCACAAGACCATCATGGCGTTGGGGTTATCCGTAAACCCTTCAACCATGGCTAAAGGTATTCCTTCTTTGGTAACCGGTACCGGGGAAGACCCGGTGGTATCAATACAAATCCCTTTTATATCTTTTGGAGCCAATTTGCTCTTCCGGACTGCGGACTTTATAGTGTTTTCCAGCCCTTCAATATGGTCTAGCGGATGTTGTCGGAATTGGTTGGTGGAAGCATTGCAAAAGACTCCTTCTTTCCATCGTTTATACCAATGCACTTCGGATGCCAGTTCCCTTCCGTCTGCCGTGTCTATTAAAACAGCACGGACCGAATCCGTACCATAATCCAGTCCTATTACATAATTCTTCATCTATTCAATCAATGTTTTTAACGCCTTTTAGAATTTATAAGTTGTGATCATGCCTGACTCAAACTACTTCGTTCTGCTACTACCCAAACTTATTTTGTTCCTTTTAATACCACTACCGAGAAAGGAGGAAGTTCAACTTCGAGTTTTCCCTGCTTAAACTGATAGGACTTAAATTCAACCGGTTTAATATTTTCAGGTTTATCAAAAGTATTGTGATCCTGTAATTTTCCGGATTTTAAAATAACACCTTCAATCTTCTTAATTTTCAATTCAGCGAGATCAATGGACACTTTATTCGATTTTTTTGAATCGATATTTACCAAAGAAATATTTACGGTCTGCTTTTCATCTAACGAAGCAGAAGCCGTTATGGCGGGGAGTGATTCTCCGTTATACGTATATTTTGGGGATTCAAAGGATAGTGGCAGTAATTTGGCATCATGATGCACATTGTACATTTTCATGACGTGATACGTAGGTGTTAAAATCATTTTCTCTTCCTTCGTTAAAATAACGGCTTGAAGTACGTTTACAGTTTGCGCCAAATTGGCCATTTTAACACGATCGGCATGATTATTAAAAATATTGAGTATCATTCCGGCAATCATGGCATCGCGCATGGTGTTTTGCTGGTATAAAAATCCGGGATTGGTCCCTTCTTCCACATTATACCATCCGCCCCATTCATCCACAATTAAATCTACCTTCTTTTCGGGATCATAAGTATCCATAATGGCCACATGCTTTTCTATAAGCTCATTCATTAACCAGGATTCCTTCATGGTGCCAAAATAATGATCTTCCGTAAAGGCAGTGTCGGGACCTTTTGCTTTCCAGTCAATTACCGAATAATGATGCAGTGCCACCCCTTGTAATAAGTTGTGGGGAATATTTTTCATCAATACTTCAGTCCAATTGTAATCATCGTTGCTAGCCCCGGAAGCTATTTTGTATAGTCCGCCTTCAACATCTGCATCGGACATAAAGGTGGCATATAGCCTGTATATATCCGCATAATACTCAGCCCTCATATTACCTCCACAACCCCAGGCTTCATTTCCAATACCCCAATATTTAACTGTCCAAGGGGTATCTTTACCGTTCACTCTCCTTAGGTCAGACATAGGGCTTTTACCCTTAAAATTGGTATACTGCACCCAATCGGCCAGTTCCTGAACGGATCCGCTACCCACATTACCTGACAAATAAGGTTCTGCTCCCAAGGTTTCGCACAGATTGAGAAAATCATGGGTCCCGAAACTATTGTTTTCTGTTACTCCACCCCACCAGGTATTTACAATAGTGGGTCTGTTTTCTTTAGGACCTATTCCGTCTTTCCAGTGATAGGTATCTGCGAAACAGCCTCCCGGCCATCTCAGATTTGGAATTTTAAGCGCTTTAAGTGCGTCAATAATATCATTTCGGACCCCTTCTGAATTGGGAATAGGGCTATTTTCACCCACATAAAAACCTTCATAGATACATCGTCCTAAATGCTCTGCAAAATGGCCGTAAATGTGTTTACTGATTATAGTTTCTTCGGTAGGGTTTTGAATTTTAACGACCGTGGGGGATTCCTGAGAAAAAACTGAACTTATTGCTCCCAAAAAAGCAATTAAAAAAACCATTCTTGTACGTTCCATAATTAGAGTTTAAGTGATTTATTACTAAAGTGATCATATTCTTGGGTCAGTAATGATAAAATATCATAAGAACCAGCGATTATAAAATTGACTGCGATTCAAACAAATTTATGCCTTACATGCTGCGCTAAAAGCGACTTAAATTGAAATTTTTAAAAGTGTTTTTTATACACTATAAAAGAAGTAAAATATTTTAATATGCACAAACTAAATCTCATTTATTCCTTTTAATTCCCAATCGTAAAAAATAGAAAACCTTGTGTGGAAGCACTAAAAATAAAGTATAGGTGCATTTCTGCTTAGCTTTTTAAAAATATATGATTTCATATGAATAAATGCCCCTAAGTTCTATAACTTGCATTTTTAAAATTAATATTGTGCTACATCATTATAATACAGAAGACAAAGTCCTCTTGGCTGTAGATTGTATCATCTTTGGATTTGATAAGGAAGGGCTTAAAGTTCTTTTAGTAAAACGGGATTTTGAACCGGAGAAGGGCAAATGGTCTCTTATAGGCGGCTTTCTCAAAAAAGAAGAAAATCTGGATCAGGCTGCCATTCGCATCCTCCATCATTTGACAGGGTTGAACAATATTTATATGGAACAACTTTACGCCTTTAGTAAGGTTGATAGAGACCCTGCCGAAAGAACTATCTCGGTGGCCTATTACGCACTCATAGATATCGCCGCTCACAGCAAAGATATGGTGCGCTTAGATTCTGCCCAGTGGTGGAACCTCAAAATAGCTCCCAAACTTATTTTTGATCACAACCGTATGTTGGCAAGGGCCATTGCCCGACTGCAACGAAGAGCCCGAACCAAGCCTATTGGTTTTGAACTTTTGCCCGAAAAGTTTACCATGAAGCAGCTACAAACCTTGTACGAAGCTATTTTGGATGAAAAACTGGACAAGCGAAATTTTATCACCAAAGTAAATTCCCTTGGCATCCTCATTAAATTAGATGAAAAAGATATGACCGTTTCCCGAAAGGGAGCTTATCTTTTTAAATTTGATAAGGCCAATTATGATCTTAAAATTGAAGATGGGTTTAATTTTAAAATTTAAAAATTCCAAGAAATTGAAGATATTGTATATTGTTTTGACTCCAATAAAACAAGAGTGTTCTTTTAAATTTCGATTATTAATTAAGCGGTTAATTTATTCGTTAAAATTAAGTGTTTATCCTTATTCCATTTTTGGATTTGGACTGTTTTCCGCACCAAATATCAATTTCGCCAAAGTGATTTCTGAAATTGCACAATCCTCAATATTTATTTGTTGATATTTTTCAATCAAGTTGAATTTACCACGAAAAAGATGTATACATATACAGATGTTCGTGTTGAGTAAATATTTCATTATAAACTCGCAGTATTTCGTTTTTCAATCCTAGAAGATTTGATTTCGCTTATTATTTCGTCAGAAGTTCTATCATCTTCCCAAGTTCCAAAAACCGAATTAATATCAAATGCTTTTTTTGATTTGGTCTCGATGGGTTTAGTCAATTCAATAATTAGGTTTTTTTTTGTGTTATTATCCAAATTTTTCAAGTACCCGAAATATTTGTCCAATATTTTATATGATATTGTTAAACTTCCCATTTCTAAATTTTTAATGCAACATAATGAATTTACGCAATGTTTTTCTGCATTAATGGCAACACCGCTATAGCCCAATAAATGCGCTTTTATGGCGTCTACTTTTAATTTAGAGCCCATTGGTATAAATACATTAAATTTTTTGGGGGGAGCCTAAAAGTAGGGAATATATGCCAAACCAACCTACGGAAAACCGTCACGGCACACTAGTTTCTTGTTGCTGCCTGCTAGCGGGAAAACTCAGGATAAGGATACTCTACGCCTTGCCAGCGTGAAAAAGTTAGTAAGGCATTTACTTTGGCAAATGCGCCGCCAACTCTACTTCCAATTTTGCCTCCGCCATAGAGAGTCGCGAAACCTGTACCCAGATAGCTACGGGATAATCGCCCTTATAAAATGCTTTTCTGGAACTATTGTACTGTTTCATGGCTTCAATGTTTATGGTATACAAATTTTCCTTTACCATATATTGAAACTTAGCACCAAAACTTTGTAATGAGCGTTCCAAAGCCCGGTACACCCCGGCAATGCCCTCAAGCGTAACTTCAGTAGACCGCTCCGGAAATATAAAGCACACTGTCCACCTTTAAAACCTGCGTTTAGCCTGCAATGGCATCTTGTTTGGCGGGCTCATCCCGATGCTACTTTTCCTTTTTAATCGGTGTGTGCTACGCTAACACTAAGGAGTTACAATAGAATGCGAAAGAGGATAGTGGGGCATGTTAAATGGCGATGGCGTTTCATAGGGTCGCTGTTTTTGAAGCAACCTAAAATTAGAAATTCTATGGGATTACCGTACACGAATTTTGAGTGTAGTGTTAGGATGGCTGCATTTTCAAATGCTAACTGCGCAATTGTACTCTAGTTAAGTTCCGATAAAATTTTACCCAAAATTGCGACATCTATAAAAATATTTAAGGCATTTAGCGTAAAATAGCCTATTTTGTAGTCGCTTAAGGTCTACAACTGATGGTTTATTTTAGAACCTGAAGGATAGTGCCAAATCAAAATGATGGTCTTAAATTGAATACGCTATGGGTTAATCTTGGCCTACCTATTATTTTTTGTCAAAAGTTTCACTTTCATTAAACAACTTGTTTTTATGCCATCTTCATGGGAATGGATATTTCAGTTTTTAGGGCGTCTGCATCCACTGGTGGTGCATTTCCCCATTGGCCTTCTGGTTGTTGGTTTTGGTATGGAACTGCTCACCATTGGTGAAAAGCGACAAGGATTACGATCCGGTATTCACTGGATGATTTATATTGGAGCTGGCTTTGCTGTTTTAGCCGCCCTACTGGGATGGCTTCTGCGCACTTTTGATACGTATGAGGGAGAACTGGTTACCTTGCACCAGAATATAGGCATCGCAACAGCCATTTTGGCCGGCATAACTTCCCTGCTTTTACATCTTACGGGATCAGGAAAACTGGCCGATTTTAAGGCGTACCGCACCATGTTGGCGGTGACTGTGCTCACCCTGAGTATAGCGGGACATTTAGGAACTAATCTCACCCATGGGGAAGATTTTCTTGCCGGCGTGTTTCCGGGCGCAAAAGACACAAATAAAGAAGGCAAATCGGGTGAAGTACTGGTGCTGCTCTCGGGGTTAGATTCACTTTCGGAAACACAACAAGATGAGCTTAATCTGGCAGTTCGGGCGGTTTTTGCCCATAATTGCTACCAATGCCATAGTGAAGACAAGAAAAAAGGAGCATTGGCTTTAGATAGTAAGCGCGGCGTGTTTGATGGGGGTGAATCCGGTGTCGTCATTGTTGCCGGAAAACCGGAAGAAAGCGAACTATTTAGAAGAATTACCTTATCCCCAAACCACAAAGAGATAATGCCCAAAAAGGGTAAGGTTCTTAAAGCAGCGGAAATTGCTCTGGTAAAACTTTGGATACAGAAAGGCGCTCATTGGTCGGATCGGGCTCTAAAAGTCTTTCCGGAGGCCCCCATGGCCTTGGTGAAGCCCGAGGTGCCCAAAAACAGCTTGGAAAAGCATTCTTTGGATAAATTTATCGATAGGTATTTTGAGCAAAAACAACTAAAATGGCCCAAGGTGGTGGACGATAGAATCTTTGTGAGACGTGCTTATCTGGATATCATCGGACTCCTGCCCGAAAGTACTGTAATGGCTGCATTTATAAGCGATACTGATCCTAATAAAAGAGAGAAATTAATCGATGTCCTTCTTACAGATCACACCAACTACACCCAGCATTGGCTTAGTTTCTGGAATGATTTGTTACGCAATGACTATAGCGGTCCGGGCTTTATCACCGGCGGACGCAAACAAATAACAAGTTGGTTGTACCGTTCATTAGAGGAAAACAAACCTTATGATCGTATGATTAAGGAATTGGTGAATCCTACCCCCGAATCGGAAGGATTTATCCAAGGTATCGAATGGCGCGGGGTCATCAATTCCAGTCAGTCTAAAGAAATGCAGGCTGCACAAAATATTGGGCAATCGCTTCTGGGTACCAATGTAAAATGTGCTTCTTGTCACAATAGTTTTGTTAGCAATCTTACCCTTGAGCAATCCTATGGTTTTGCCTCGGTTTTTGCAGATACTGTGCTGGAATTGAACCGTTGTGATTTGCCTACGGGCAAGATGGCAAAGGTAAATTTTCTATATCCGGAATTGGGAGCCGTGGAAGGGAAAACCATTCAGGAGCGCCTGTATTCCTTATCCGAAATTATCACGAAACGGGAAAATGGGCGCTTGTATCGCACCCTAGCTAACCGTATGTGGAAAAGGTTGATGGGCAGAGGTTTGGTAGAGCCGGTAGATGAGATGGACAATACACCTTGGGATGGTGCTGTACTGGATTGGCTGGCGGCCGATTTTATAGATTCCGGTTACGATCTAAAGCATCTCATTCGCACCATTATGACCTCCAAAACATACCAGTTGCGCACTGCGGGCTATGCTACTGCCGAGGATACAAAAACAAATTATGAATTCAACGGGCCACTGCTTAGAAGGTTAGGTGCCGAACAATTTTCGGATGCAGTGAGTCAGGTTATAGCACCCGTTTATTACGCAGCCGCCTACGATCCTTCGAACGAAGGGCTGCCCGCTTCCCGAATCTGGCACCGGGAGGTAAAATTTGATCGGGATGTGTTGCCCGAACCCGGAAAAAGGTACTTCAGACAAACATTTTCCCTATCCAAAAAAGAAATAAAAACGGCAAAAGTGTTGATTTCTGTAGATCATTCGTATACGCTATATATCAACGGAAAAAAGGTTTCGGAAGGTAGTGATTGGCGAAAGGTCGACAAAATTCAAGTAGAAAACTATCTAAAACCCGGTAAAAATAGCGTTGCTATTGAAGGGGTAAACGAAGGTACTATTGCCAACCCGGCGGGAATCCTCTTCGCCATGAAAGGGCTTTACACAGATGGCGAAGCGTTTGCCTTAACTACCGGACAGCAATGGAAAAGCACGGCAGATACCCCGGATAACGGGTGGACAAGGTTAGACTTTAACGATGCACATTGGGTAAAAGCAAGGGATTTTGGATCGCAACATTGGGATAGGCTCGTAAACTTTACATTTCAGGAAAATACACCGGAATTTGCCAGGGCAAGTTTGGTGAAGCAAGATCCTTTTTTAAAAGCTTTGGGTAGGCCCACGCGTGAAAATGTGGCTACTTTTAGAGACGAACAGGCCACCCTTCTACAGGCTTTGGAACTTACCAACGGAACCTATTTTAATGCTATTTTGAAAACGGGTGCGGCAAAATGGCTGCAGCAGTATGGGAATAAAACAGACCAAATAACAGCAACCTTATACCAAAATTTATTGGGGAGAAATCCATCGCCATCCGAAAAGCAACTTATGCTTGCCTCTCTCGGAGAACGACTTACGCCAGAAGGTTTGGAGGATCTGTTTTGGTCTGCCTTGATACTTCCGGAATTTCAATTTATATATTAGCAAGATGGCTACAGATACGCAAAATAGTGATTCTCGCAGGGAGTTTATAAAAAAAATGGTTGCGGCAAGTGCGGCGGCGGCAACAACCAGCATCCCGTTGGCCGGATTTTTAAGTTCCTGTGCGAAAGTTCCTGAAATTGCTTCCAAAGCAGATACGGTTATTTTACTGTGGATGGCAGGAGGCATGGCCCATACGGAAACCTTCGATCCCAAAGCTTATGTGCCGTATTCAAAGGGTGTAGAGAGCAAGCGGGTGCTGAGTACTTTTCCTAAGATTCCCACCAATGTGGACGGGCTCTATTTTTCTCAGGGATTGGAGTCCATGGCGGGGGTAATGGATAAAGGGGCAATCATTCGTTCTTATAAATCAGCCGATCTGGGATTTATACTCCATACCCGACACCAATACCATTGGCATACCTGTTATGAACCGCCGCAATCCGTGCAGGCACCCCACATCGGCGCATGGATTGCCAAGGAATTAGGCCCTGTGAATCCCGTAATTCCCCCCTTTATTTCTATGGGGCAACGCTTTACCGTGGGCGAGGCCGAAGAGCTCAAAGCCTTTCATTCCGCAGGATTCTTGGGCACCGAATTCGGACCTTTTTTAATTCCGGATCCCTCCAGCGGACTGGAAAGTGTAAAACCGCCGAAGGGCATGTCCTTAAAACGCTTTGAGGCGCGATACAAATTGTATAAGGAACTCGCCAATAAAAGTAGTGTCATGGAAAGTGGGAGCGATTACCAAAGGGAATCCTTAATGCGTTCCATGGAGCAATCGTATCGTTTATTAAACTCGCCCGAAGCCCAGGTATTCGATTTGTCTCAGGAACCCAAAGAAGTCTATGACACATATAATACAGGTCGATTTGGTTTGGGCTGCCTAATGGCTAAGCGCTTGGCCATGAACGGAGGAAGGTTTATAAGTGTTTCTACCGAATATGAGCCCTTTTTGGGCTGGGATACCCACGAAAATGGGCATACCCGTGCCGCAAAAATGAAAGAATTGATAGACAGACCTATAGCCCAATTGATAAAGGATTTGGATGCATCGGGCCATTTGGACAGAACGCTCGTAATCTTGGCCAGCGAGTTTAGTCGCGATGCCATTATGGAAGGCCGTCCGGGAGAAGCGGTGCAGGATCAGGTAGATCAGCCGGACCTTATTGAGGACGAAAAATTTTATGGCATGCACCGCCATTTTACCGATGGCAGCTCAGTGCTTATGTGGGGAGGCGGAATCAAAAAAGGCCTGGTTTTTGGCAAAACCGCAGATGAAAGGCCTTGTTCTTCTATAGAAAATACAGTGGTTATTGATGAGATCCACCAATCTGTCTACCACGCACTGGGGATACCGCCGGAAACCAACTACAATATAGAAGGAAGGCCATTTTACACCACGCCGGATGGTCAGGGAAAACCTATTTTGGATTTATTTGCCTAATTGCTATCACAGTTTGCTCCCTTTTACCAATAAGGTAAATTTTATGGATTATTCCTTTAAATACAAGAACTTTTTCCGCTCCTCATCCTTCATAAAGTCCTGAAAATTATGCTCACTTTCAAAAGTACCAAAATGAATTTCATATGGTTTTTCAATCTGATGTCCGTTGATGGTTGTTACATTGAAATTTCCGATTAAAGTTGACCGATTTTATTTTTTTTTACTTCGTACTTCCAACTTCGTATTTCCGACTTCTAACTTCTCAATATCTTCTCCATTTTTCGGCCTTTGGCCAATTCATCTACCAACTTGTCCAAATACCGTACTTTTTGGGTTAACGGGTTTTCAATTTCTTCTATCCGATAGCCGCAAATGACTCCTGTAATGAGGGGCACATTGGGGTGTAGTTTGGCTTTTTGAAAAAAGGTTTCAAAAGTCACTTTTTGAGCGATAAGCGCTTGCACGTCATTTTCATCAAATCCGGTAAGCCAGGCAATTACTTCATACAACTCCGCTTTGGTTCGGCCCTTTCGTTCTACTTTGGTCAAATAATAAGGAAAAACCGAAGCAAAGGTCATTTTGGCCATACGTTCATCGTGTTCGGGGGTTGTTTTCACGTCTTATGCTTTTGTATATATCTATAGCGTTAGTTTAATCTGACCAATATGCCTTTTCATTTTATAATGTTTTTATAGTCCCACCGAATTTCATGAGACTTTTTTATCCATCGCCTTAGGTCGGTTAGCTCAATTTGGTCTACCCCAGTATAGCCTATGGACGCGTCTTTGAATTTTCCGGAACCGGGTTGGATCTTTTCTTCTTCGAAACCGCCACCACTCCAAAATGGGAGTCGGATTCCTTTTTTTAGTTTGCTATACCGCACAATCTGATTTCCGTCCAAAAACCAATCCGGATGGGTATAAGGGAAGCCACACACAATTAAATAATGCGGTGCCCACAAAAAGAAAATAAAATATAGGCAAAATAATTGTAACTAATATAGTTCAAAAAAAATTATTGATTAAACGGATCCGGAAAGCACTAAATAAATGCCATTCGTTTGTCCATAATAAGAAAGGTCCCTAAAAATTTAGTGTAAGAAATCCAACTTCGGCAGTCGTTGTTACGTTCTATCGCTCCCATACGATATCAATTGGGTCAATTAAAGATCGGTTTATAAAAAATACGACAGTGCGGAAACTCCTTAAAATAACCAAAAATTATTCGGTGAGCATGAAATTTATAAGGTCTCAAAACCCCAGAAAAAAGGGGGTTTTGAGAGGTAGATTCTAGTCACTCAGGCAGTTTACAGATACCAACTGGCATAATGAATTAGGTGTTACAGAGGAGACAATTCTTTTATGGCCAACCGCACCCCCTCACTATGACTGCTAAACTCAGGGGCATACATACTTTGTATGGTAGTAATTCCGTTGCTGAAATCACCGGCATTATTTACCCGTAAATCGTATTCAAAAACGTACACCCCTTTGGGCAAATAATCAAAGAAAAAGTTGGTGCTGGCGTCTTTGGTGCTTTCATAATACCCCAAACCATCCTGCCATTTGTAACCGGATAGCACATTTACGGGTTCCAAACCGGAGGCGCGCATATCTTTCATGTGCACAAATTCCATGGCACGATCTGCTCTTAATTCAATACGAACGCGTACCAAGTTGCCCACCTTAAGATCGGTCGCCGCCGTAATTTCGGATAATTGCTCGCCCAGAGAGGTATTTTTCTTTAGAAATAGTTTCTTCTGCAATTTTAGCGGAGTTTCAGCCGGGGTTATTTTGTTTAAATCCTCAAAATACTGCCAGTATAAGGCACCCCAGGCAATACCCTCACCTTTTTTGCTGAGTTGTACTTCTGCCATCTTGGGTTGTATTTCAACTCCATTCCACATGGTTTTGTAATAGCCGGTGCCCGCTTCTACTTTTACATTTTCCAGTTTTGAAGGGTCTATTTTTTGCCCGCCTACAAGCACATCAACCGCCTCTGTTACGGACAGCCAATTATTTCCCTGCAGTAAAAGTGCATAAACCGCCTCGGTGGTGGCTTTGGTGGTTTTCCACTGGCTGGTTTGCTTGTTTTTTAACAACCAGATTTTTAAATTATCTACCGTTTGTGTATCGTTCTGAATTTCTGAAAAAGCCTCGATCAGCAACGATTGGGTTTCAATGGGTGCTTGGTACCAGTACCAAGAAGCGGTATTTTCTTTCCAGTACATGCCCAATTCTTCGGAGGTGATGCTATTTTCCTTAAGGGATTGGAGGATTTTGTTGGAGGTGCTTTTATCGTCCTTACGATGCAATACCAAAGCCAACAAACCTTTACTGTATAGGTTTCTCTTGGTCCAATATTTTTGCGCTTGACCTTTGTAGTAGGCACTGATTTCTTCTACTTTTTTTGATGAAGGAATTTCTTTGAAAAAACTCCGCATGTAGAGGTAATGCATTTGAGTTTGACTCAAATGGTCTTCCTGAATGTATCTAGTTTGCTTTTTCATCCGCTCATATTCTTCCACAAATTCGGCATCTAAATAAGCAATGGCATTGGTTGTCATTTGCAGGGCATCAGCATCTAAAGAAGCTACGTCTAGTTTTCTTAAATGTCCCAGACCGGCAATGATATGTTGTGTCACGAATCGGTTGGCACGCCCACCCTGGAACCAGGCCCAGGCACCGCTAGCCATTTGATTGTTCTTTAACTTGTTCAAGGCAAGAGCTTGCTCATTGTTCATTTTATTTAAATTGAACAATAAAGCAATGCGCTTTTTCTGTTCGGTTTCGGATTGTGCATCACGCAACCATGGTGTTTCCTGAATAAGAATCGATTTTAATTCCTGGTTTTTCTCCAAATTACTCAACAAGGCATCGCTATTGGCCCAAAGGTTAAATACCTCCTTAATTCTGGGGTTGCTGTTGGCAATGTGGCTGGCCAAAGAATTGGCATAGTACCGAGAAAAAATTTGTTCATTACAATCGTAGGGATATTCCATTAAATAAGGGAGCGCTTGTACGGCATACCATGCCGGATTGGAGGTTATTTCCAGCGTCAGCTTATGGTTTTTTAAGGTAGCGGAGGTATTCACCTTTAACTTATCGAGCTCAAAGGTTTTGGTCTGATTGCTTCTCACCCACATGGGTAAGGTTTCCGTAACCAGCATTCTGTTGGTAAGTACCGGTAACACGTTTTGTTCCCCATCGCCATAGGCACTCGCTTTTGCCAATACCTTATATTGTATGGCCTGTAAGCCCCGAGGCACTTTAAATTTCCAAGACACTTGGGTATTGCCCAACGCATCTACGGTAAAGGATTGTTCCGGCTGTCCTGAGGGGTTAGCTGTAAGTAGTTCCTTTGTAACATCCAAACCTGTAAGGGCGTTTACCAATTCTAATTTCACATTCCCGTTGCGATTTTTATCCGTGAGATTGGCAATTTTGGTGCTAAAAATAAGTTCATCTCCTTCCCGTAAGAATCGTGGCGCATTAGGGGTAACCATCAACTCTTTTTGAGTAACAGTTTCCAGGGTAGTTAAGGCACTCTCCAGATTTTTGGTATGCGCTAAAAGCTGTAATTTCCATTTGGTCAAGGCTTCTGGGGTGGTGAAACTAAAGGAAACATTTCCTTCGGTATCGGTGCGTAACTGGGGAAAGAAAAAGGCGGTTTCCTGTAGGTTGGTGCGCACTTGCACATTCCCAAAATCGGTTTCTTTTTTGGGTATCTCATTAGGATTATTTGCTGCAGGAACTCCGACTGTTCGTGCCACAAAAGCGGATTCAGCTGATTCAATTATAGTTTCTTCCAGTTCCATACGATCCTCAAGTACATCTATAACGTCACCGGGAGCTGCACTTTGTTTCATCATACTCCTAGTTTCATAGAGTTGATTTCCATAATATCCAAAATACAGTCCAAACCAGTCAAAGGCATCGTATTGTTGTATATCATGACTATAGCCTTGATTTTTAGTTTCGTAATATCTAAAATAAGCGAGACCAAAACTGTTATCGGCATTGCTGTACGTGTTGCTATAGTAGGTGGGTTGGCTCAGGGGATAAAAACTCCAGGAATGGTTTTTAAACGCATCCAAAGAAGCATCGTACATGCTTGCGAGTACTTCTGCAGTTACCTTATCTCCTTGTGGTCCTTTTATCTTGAAGGTCCAGCTTTCTTCCGTTCCCGGTTGTAACTTGTCCCTAAAGGTTACGGTTTCAATGGTCAAATCGGTTTTTGGATAGGGCACATATACCGGCACGTTACCTGAGGTAAAGGCATTGTAAGCAGAAAAACTATAGTTGATGGAAAAGCCCCCTAAATCCTTTTCAGTCACGGGTATGGATATTGTTTTACTATTGCTATTCAATTGAACAATTTGAGTGTCTACAATTTTTTTGTTTTTTTCAATGGCAATGGTAACGTTCAAATTTTCAGCACTAGAGCTGATTTTTAACTGTACTTTTTCCCCCGAAGCATACGAACTTTTCTCTGTTTTTATTTCAAATAATTGCTTATCTGCCAGATTTTGGTCCTTCTCGCTATAAAGGGTTGTGATGGCTTTGTCTGTTACTTTCTGTCCAAATTTATCCGTAGTCTCTAGCTCAATCATATACTTTCCCGAAATCCATTTTTGGCTGTTAGACAAAGCAATAGCAGTATATTTTTCCGTGTCGAATCCGGTTTCCCACACCAAGGTTCCTTTTTCCCAGAGAAGTTCGTTATCCTCGTTGGTATAGGCATCATGCGGGAATAGGTTTTTAAATTCATTTTCAATACCCAACGGATAATCCGGTGCAGCCCAAGGTCGCTTGCGAAGTACATATTTCGGTGCCTGTAATTTGTATATTTTAAGGGTACCTTTTGCAGGGCTAAACTGCCCGTTGAGGTTATGGGTCGTCACGGTAATAGCATCTTTCCTATCCTTATCTACTCGGGAAGGAATCCCAATGGTAGCGGTAAGCGTATGGTAGCCCACGCGGACAATGGTGCTGGTGCTGTGGGTTTCGCCATTGATATCGGTTACATCGGCCATAACTTCATAGGTAAAAACCGGAAGGCTTTCTTTAGAAACGGAATTGTCCGGGAGGGCCTTAAAGTTAATCGTATAGGCACCGGACGTATCGGACGTAGTTTCGCCATGGGCTATTTCTTGCGGATTGCCTTGAAATGGAGGCCTGCCCCAGTAATACCAGATCGGAAAATAGACCACCCGCTTTACGGTATAGGTCACTTTAGCATCGGTGATGGCACTACCGGCATAAGCAGTAGCTTTTCCGATTACGGTAATACTATCATTCACCTGATAGGCTTCTTTAATGGGTTCAAAGGCCGTTTCAAATTTTGGGCGTTTGTACTCCTCTACCGAAAAATAATAGTCTTCAGAAACCAGACCGGTAAGACCTCCAACTTTAATATAATATTCACCGGTAAGACCCGAATTGGGGAGGATAAATTCTCCTTGGAAAGACCCGAAATCATTTGTTCTTAAATCCAATGCCGATACTTTCTGGGCATTGGCATCGTAAAGCGTGGCGGTCACCCTTTTGTCAGTTGCAACAATCGATTTCTGCTTATCAATTTCCAATAAAATTCCCTTAAAATATAGGGGTTGTCCCGGACGATAAATACTTCTGTCGGTAAACAGAAAGGACTTGTAGGTAACACTTTCTTTTACTTTTTCCGTTTCTCTTTGATATACATAGTAGTCCCCAAAATAAGCGGTTTCATCCTTGTACGATGCAGTTATATGGAGATTGTTCCAGTTTTCGTTGGATAGCGGAACGCTAACTTTACCGGTTTTATCGGTGCTAAAACTCTGGTTTATAAAGGGTTTATCATAGTTTAGCTGGTAATTAAATTTTAAGGTAGCCCCGGAAATGGATTTGCCATTGTTTCGGTCTATCAACTGAAAACTGTGGCTGTCCGGATTCTGGGTTTGCACCAATGCCAGATGGGTTACTTGTATGGTACTAAATGCAAAGGAGGTATCGTCCTTTTCTTTGGACCTGGCAAAAATAACATATTGCCCATTGATTAAATTTGGCACTACTACTTCGGTACAGTGTGTTTGATAGTCCCCTTCGTTTTTAAGAGTAGCTTCCCATTCCTTGGCGATTTTTAATTTTTTGATGAAGGCAAGTTGCTCCGGTTCATGATATAACTTATCTAACTTTTTCCTGTCGCTTTCAGAAATTTTATAGGCTATAAATTGAAGGGTGTCCATATTTCTGTAATTCACCAGTAAACGTGATGGCGCATCTGTGGGAATATATTTTTCGGAGGTAATTTGTAATGATCTGTATAAAATGGTTGCTTTTAGCACTTTACTTTTTTCAGCGGCGGTGCTTTTTGGGTATTTGGCAATGATACTTTCAATAAGTTGCAGTGCTTCCTTGCGTTTCCATTGATATGTGGTATCAGTTTTAGGATGATATTGATCTGCCCATTGATGGTAGTGTTCGGCTATTTCATACTGGTACAAACCGGCAATCGCATCATTTTTATGGTGCTCAGCTGAATTTTTTAATACTTGAAGAAATTGCTGGTCTTTTTCGGGAAAAGTAGCATTTTGATAGGTATATTTTAAACGGGAAATATCCACATCTGCGAACGCGGTAAGCTCGGGGTTTTCTTTGTGTGATGCCAATAAACTTTGATACAATCGTAATGCTTTTAACTGTTGGGAAGTACCATCGCTCGATTCGATTTTTAATTCGGTAAATTTCGAAGCCCCACATAATAGATCGGGGTTGTCAATTTCAAATTTGTCGGCGGGACGGGTAATGGAGTTTTCCGCCGATGTGTAGAAATCCAATGCGGTATGCCCCAGAAGATCAAAAAGACTTGGCCTAAAAGTGTCTGAATTTGCCTGACGGATAAGTATTTCATCAAAATCATCTATGGGCAAAGCCATCAGGCCGTTTGGATTTTGAAGGGAATTATCAAAATGCAATCCAATTTCATTAAACAGCGTGGTTAGGTCCCACGTTCTGAAATCGGTACTGTCTACCTTGTTTTCTGTATTCGTTCGGTTATAAAATTGGTGCCGGTTTTGCTGAAAATACTGCCAATACAGGTTGGCTAAATAACTTTCCAGAATATTTTTGGCAGGAAAAGTGCTTTGTGCTATTTGTGTTTTAAAATCGGTTATAATTTTTAATTGGGCATCTTCTTCCAGCGTCAAGGCGTACTTGGAAGTATATAAAAGTGCCTTTGCAATTTGTGCCGAGTTACTCTCCTTGTTTGCTTTTTCTGCAATGGTTTGCACTATGGTTAAAGCCGATTTGGTCAAGGCTTCATTTTCCAGTTGCTGTACTTTTTTCCAAAGTACCTCATAAGAATCTTTGTTGGTTTGGCCGTTCATCATGTGGGAAAAGAAGATTAATGTAAAGGCTAAATATGTATTTTTCATTGATTTCATTTTAATTTTTTCCGTTGGATATAATGCTGTCCAATATCGTTTTTGTGCCCGGTTTGGCAATCACTTCTTTTATGTTACCGATTTATTTGAACGTACATAGGATGAAAATTACAGCGCAAAGTTGCGTCAACCCTATCTAATCTGCAATTATAAATGAGGAATACTGCCAATCAGCATAAGCAAAGAGGATGCCAATAAATTTTTGACAGTATTTTCAGCTTTCAATAATATCCCCCTTCTGGGGCCAGGGGGCTTACAACGACTTCAATAGCCCGCCATCAATGGGAATGTTGGTGCCTGTAATATAAGCAGCTTTTTCAGAGGCAAGAAAAGCTGCTAAATAACCATATTCTTTAGGGTCTCCAATGCGTTTTACGGGAACTCTGGATTCCATATCCGCACGCACATCATCCTCTGATAGGTGCAATTGTTTTGCTTTGGCAGCATTGAGCTGGGCAATGCGTTCGGTGTCGAAATACCCGGTAAGCACATTGTTTACGGTGATGTGGTATTGCCCAACATCGGTTGCCAGCGATTTGGCCCAGATAACCACCGCAGCACGGATGCTGTTAGATAACGCTAAGTACGATAAAGGTTCCTTTACTGAAACGGAAGCCACATTAATAATGCGACCATAATTATTTTTTATCATCTGCTTTAAAGCCAGTTCGGTAGTAAAAACAACAGTTTTAAATAACAAATCGAACGCCTGTTGATAATCAGGAACTTTTTTTTCCAGCGCATTCCCTGTAGATGGACCTTGGGTATTGTTTACCAAAATATCGACCGAGTTCTGTTCAAAGTAAGCTGATATTATTTTTTGATAGGCTTCAAAATCAGAGAAATCTACCACTAAATAGTTATGTTTTTGCCCTATAGTTACAGGTAAATCGGAAATAATGGCCTTTAACTTATCCTCATTACGGGCCATTACCGTAACACTTGCGCCACTTTTGGCCAGCTGCTGTGCAATAGCCTTTCCAATGCCTCCGCTACTGCCACCAACTAATGCTTTTTTGTTTTTAAGGGATATATTCATGGTAATTTATTTTGATGATTCAAAGCAAGCGTCAAGCTCAAATGCAAATATTAAGTTTAGGCGTAATGGTAATAACATAACAAATAAACGAATTACCGTAACTGCAAACCGTAACTACCTACTGCTTACTAAATACAGTCTATTTGTATTCTTCCCGTACCGGACTAAACACGTCTATTAAGGTGCAGGCCGTCAGTGCTCTTCCGCTATGCGCCTTAAAGGGGGCTATTACCACAATATCGCCTGGGTAATATATCTTAGTTTGTCCCTCCAGCGTAAACTCAAATTCCCCTTCGACCACATGCATAATTTGCTCGTTTTTATGGGAGTGTTCGGGCACTTTTGCGCCTTCTTCTACCTCCCAAAAAGCCAAAGACATTTGGGTGGCATGTACCATTTTGCCATGGTAGCCCGGCATAATTTCTTTGGAAGGAATAGAAGACAGGTTTAGGCTCATATTTTTAATAATTGGTATATGACGAATATAAAAATAATAGTTCGCAATTGAAGCGGTTTGTAATGCGTTTTACAATGGCTATCTTTAACCCCAAAATTTAGTCCATGCGAATCCATTTTATTGCCATTGGTGGCAGTGCCATGCATAATCTCGCTTTAGCACTTCATCATAAAGGATATACCATAACAGGTAGTGATGACGTTATCTTTGAACCCTCTAAAACCCGACTCGCAGCAAAGGGAATGTTACCCGATACTTTTGGCTGGTTTCCGGAAAAAATAACCTCAAATTTAGATGCCGTCATTTTAGGGATGCACGCCAAAGCCGATAATCCTGAACTTTTAAAAGCGCAGGAATTAGGAATTAAAATTTATTCGTATCCGGAATTTTTGTACGAACAATCCAAGCATAAGACCCGGGTGGTCATTGGCGGAAGTCATGGAAAAACAACCATCACCTCCATGATTTTACATGTTTTAAAGTATCACGGCCGGGAGGTAGATTATATGGTAGGGGCTCAATTGGAAGGTTTTGATCGTATGGTGCATCTTACCGAGGAAAATGATTTTATCGTTTTGGAAGGGGATGAATATCTGTCATCTCCCATAGATCGAAGGCCTAAATTTCATATTTATCAACCTAATATTGCTTTGCTTAGTGGTATTGCATGGGATCACATCAACGTATTTCCTACTTTTGAAAATTATGTAGCACAGTTTCAGATTTTTGTGGACAGTATTGTAAAAGGCGGAAGCATTACCTATAATGAAGAAGATCCGGAAGTAAAAAGGGTGGTAGAAGCTTCGGAAAACACCATTCGAAAATTGCCGTACCAAACCCCGGCCTATAGCGTAAAAAACGGACAAACGCTTTTGGAAACGCCGGAAGGATCCATGCCCATTGCCGTATTTGGAAAACATAACCTGAGTAATCTGGCCGGTGCAAAATGGATCTGTCAGCATATAGGGGTTGATGAAGCAGATTTCTATGAGGCTATCGCCACGTTTACAGGAGCCTCAAAACGCTTGGAAAAAATAGCCGAAAGTAAGGGTAGCGTTGCATTTAAAGATTTTGCACATTCCCCCAGCAAAGTAGCGGCGACCACAAAGGCCGTAAAGGACCAATATCCGGATCGAAAGCTTATTGCTTGTTTGGAACTGCATACCTACAGCAGTTTTAACCCCGAATTTTTAAAGGAATACAAAGGTGCGTTGGATGAGGCAGATAAGGCCATTGTGTTTTACCTACCGGAATCTGTGCAGATTAAAAAGCTGGAGGCGGTAACCCCTGTGCAAATAAAAGAAGCGTTTCAGCGGGACGACCTTCATATTTTTACGGACGCCGAGGCTTTTAGGGACTTTATTTTAAAACAAAATTATCATGACGCCACGCTACTCTTGATGAGTTCCGGAAATTATGGCGGTTTGGATTTACAGCAGGTAAAAAAAATTGTAGCGCAATATTAGATACCGCTCACGGCGATTTTAGGCAAAGAACTTAGCAGCACATTAAACCCCAAACTGCTTTAAATGATGGTCCAAATGTTTGTATTGCATTTGTCCCCATTGCTCGTGTGTAAAGGAACCAAAAACGGGATGCGGATGCCATTCGCTCCTTTTTTTTAAATTATGGGTCGCATCAACCAATTGTCGCAGTTTTGTAATTTCCTCATCAAAATTTTTGGTTTCCCTTGCTTTTAGCTTTGGAGCTGTTGGCAGGTTTTTTCGCCAAGGCCTGTCATTGTACATGACTTTCTTAAAGAAAATCCGAGCAATTACATTTCCTCTTTTTTTTGGTTTTTTATTTTCTATGGCAATTTTTAACGGAAGCAGGCAATGCCAGACCATTTGACCCACCGTCATTTTGCCCCATTTTCGTGCAGATTTTTCACTTAGGGCATTCACACGGTCTGAAATTTCCCGATAACCTTCTTCGGTAAATAGTGAGTTCATTTATTTTTGTTTTATTTCGACACGGAATTTACAACAAAATTGTTAGTTTACTATCTTTAGACCATGCAGGAAAAACCGACATCCTTTTCCATAAAACAGTGGTCCGATGACGATAAGCCCCGGGAAAAAGCGATGTAAACTGGGTTAAGTTAATGGAAAATAATTAGTCGTTCCTTAAAAACTAGTTAACGTATTGATTGTTAATAATTTATATGGATATTTACCTATTTAAATCTACAAGATTTCGTATTTTTACAACGTAAACCTTGCAATTTAAATTTATGTTAGCCAAGCCAAAAA
>JBGTBA010000066.1:0-71183 GCA_041749595.1 Flavobacteriaceae bacterium
CTGTTGATCCTATTGTTAAAGGCCTGGTAGCTTCCCAGATCGGGAAACCAATCCAGTAGGTGCTCCATTGCGAATTGATGTATCTTGTTCATTTTAAAAATACCCTGATGGTGCATCACGAACAGGTATATGGTTATGATCTCCTGGTCCGTGAGTCTGGGTTCTTTGTTATTGCTGAACCGTTCACATCCATACTGTATTCCTTCTTCGAACAGGGCAAACGCACACTTTTTTTTATAAAAAGGCCATAAAAGTTACTGATTTTTAGTTGTTTAAGTTGATTATAATTTGTATATTATACTGATAATCTATATTAACAGTATGAACAACAACAGTGAACTAATGAGCATTTTTGGAAGCGTAGAAGACCCCAGAAGCCATATAAACCAATTACACGACTTAGAGGACATCCTTCTTATTGGGATAATTTCGGTAATCTGTGGGGCAGAAACGTGGAAGCAAATGGTTGAGTTTGCCTATTCAAAAGAAGGATTTCTCAGGAAATTTTTGAAGCTAAAAAATGGCATACCTTCCCAAGACACTATAAGCAGGGTGTTTTCGTCTGTAGATAGCGGACAATTTGAAAGTTGCTTTGTCCAATGGGTAAATTCTATTTCAGCAATTACCAAAGGACAGGTTATTGCAATTGACGGCAAAACATTACGTGGTGCAAAATCAAAAGGAACAAAATCACCTGTCCATATGGTAAGTGCTTGGGCAAATCAGAGCAACTTGGTTCTGGGACAAGTAAGGGTCAATGAAAAATCGAATGAAATTACGGCTATCCCTGAGTTGTTGGATAGATTAATGGTCCAAGGGAATATCATTACCATAGATGCTATGGGGACACAGACTGACATCGCTGAAAAAATCATTGAGAACAAAGCCGATTATATCTTGGCGGTGAAAGAAAACCAAAAACAGCTTTTGGAAGAAATTATAGATGAGTTTAAATTTTCCAAAGACATAGAAGTTGATACCCATATCGACATAGGGCACGGAAGAATCGAGACAAGAAAGTGCAGTGCCGTATCAAACCTTTTATTTGTCGGGAATAAAGACAATAAATGGGCAAATCTCAAACAAGTGGTTAAAATTGAAAGCGTCAGGGAATTTAAAAACAGCGACAAACCTACTGAAAAAGCAACCCGATATTATATTTCAAGTTTAGAGAACAATGCAACTCAATATCAAAAGAACATCCGCTCCCATTGGGGCGTTGAGAACAAACTCCATTGGACATTGGATGTTGCATTTTCAGAAGATGCCTCAAGAAAAAGAAACAAAAACGCAGCCCAAAACTATTCTGTCCTTTTGAAAATAGCGCTCAACCTTTTAAAAAACGAGAAAACAGAAAAACAAGGAATTGCGGGCAAAAGACTCAAAGCAGCGTGGAATGAAAAATATTTGTTGAAAGTTTTAAGCGTAAAAGTGTGAGTTTGCCCTGCTTCTTCGAACTTTTCACAGACATAATAATATATTTTCACTAACTTGTCGTCCTTGTTATTGGTTTTTGTATTCAAAATAATCTTGTTGAAATTGACTATTAAGATACTGAAAATCAATAACTTAAACAAGTTTAAGACGTTGTTTTTCAACTGATTAAGCTTGTTTTTTTTTATTATTATCAACCCTTGATTCACATTAGTAAGCAAAGTTAAAAACAAAACAAATTATAAAAGCGCACTGCTTGCACGGCACAAAATAGAGCTTTGTATAGTTGATGCCAAAATGGATATCACCGCCAGCACCAAAATTCTATGGTCTTTTTTATTTTTACATTGGCCGTAAAAAACAGGGGGCATGTTTTTAAGATGAAACGAATAGGTTGGCGTGATTTTTGATAAGTATAAACGGATCTCTTTACCTTGATTTTCAAAGCCACTCGGTACATGGTAAAGTGCTAAAACCAACAATTCGGCATAATGTTCAAATCCAGGTTCGGTATATTTAATAAAAATTCGGAACAACGTTCTTTGAGCGATATGGATCCCGTATTCCAAAAAGCCATATCCCAACTGCCCAAAGAAACACAAATTGATTATTGCCAAAGGCTGATCAATAGGGCTAAATTTGATTTGGGACATACGGAATGCAAAAAAAGCACTTCGGAATTACAGGCATTGATAAAGGCAACGGAACGGGAGCTTGATAAGATTGTCTATTGATGTGCGGCACCTGGGCAAGGATTCTCAATTTTCCTCCCCCAAAATGGCCTTGATAATCATTTTGGCATGTACTCTGGAATTCTCAATAAACCATTTATGGGTTTCCATGCCCCCGCAAATAACCCCGGCCAAATAAATTCCAGATACGTTCGTTTCCATGGTCAGGGCATCGTATTGCGGAATCCTTTTTCCATCTTCGGACAAATGGATCCCTAGCCTTTCCAGAAATTCAAAATTGGGTTTGTAGCCCGTTAAGGCCAACACAAAATCATTCTTTAAGGAAATAATGCCCTCTGGGGTATCCAAAATAATTTGGCATTCTTTAATTTCCTTTACGGTGGTATTGTAGTAGGCTTTTATACTGCCTTCCCCTATCCGGTTGATGATATCCGGACGCACCCAATATTTTACCCTTTGGCCCACTTCCGGTCCGCGGATGATCAATGAGACATCCGCACCTTTCCGCCAACATTCCAGTGCGGCATCAATGGCCGAATTGCTGGCCCCGACCACGGCCAATTTTTGACGGGAGTAGAAGTGCGGATCATTGTAATAGTGGGAAACCTTGGGAAGCCCTTCTCCGGGTACGTTCAACAAATTTGGGATGTCGTAGAATCCAGTTGCTATGATAACATTTAAGGAGGTATAGGTATTTTTAGTTGTAATGATGGTAAAGCCATCTTTTTTTTTAGCGATGTCCTCCACGCTCTCAAACAGATGTATGTTGAGGTGGTTGCCTGTGGCGATCCTTCGGTAATATTCTAGGGCCTCACTGCGTTTGGGTTTCGCTTCTTTGCTTATAAAAGGGATTCCATCTATTTCCAATCTTTCGGAAGAAGAGAAAAACTGCATGTTCACCGGATAGTTGAACAGCGAGTTGACAATTGGACCCTTTTCAAGGATTAAGTATGTCAATCCTTTCTTTTTAGCTTCCAGACCACATGCAATACCAATGGGACCTCCACCAACAATGACAATATCAAATAATTCCATTATTTTGTAATTTCTTTCAATGCGGCAATGGTTTTCAAAGGGTCGGCACTTTTAAATATAAGGCTACCGGCAACCAACACATCGGCTCCTGCATCGACCAATACTTTTGCATTTGATTTGGTAACACCGCCATCAACCTCTATCAAAGTTTTGCATTTTCGCTTACGTATCATGGCCTTTAAGGCTTTCACTTTGTCATAAGTATGCTCAATAAATGACTGCCCCCCGAATCCCGGGTTGACACTCATGATCAATACTAAATCAATGTCTTGAAGGGTATCTTCCAAAAGGAATATATTGGTATGCGGATTTAGTGCAACACCGGCTTTCATTCCGGCTGCCTTTATGGCCTGTAATGTTCGGTGTAAATGCGTACAGGCCTCATAGTGTACGGTTAAAATTGCAGCCCCTAAGTCAGCAAAAGCAGTAATATAGCGATCGGGATCCACGATCATTAAATGTACGTCCAAAGGTTTTGTGGCGTATTTACCTATGGCCCTTAAAACGGGCATGCCGTACGAGATATTAGGAACAAAAACACCGTCCATGATATCGATATGGTGCCAGTCGGCCTCGCTTTGGTTCACCATTTCAACATCACGTTGTAAGTTCCCAAAGTCTGCGGCCAATAAGGAAGGTGCTATTTTGGTTTTGTTCATTTTGATGTAACTGAAGGTTTTTACAAAACTAGGAAATCGAGATGGTTTATAATGGTTTTAGGACAACTAAAGCAGGCCAATTGATAGGGAATAACCAAAGGCGCAATAATAATATAAACGGCATTTTTTCCCTTCTCGCTGCCCTAATAGTTTATTTAAGTCCCTTATTTTTGTTGTACACCTCATGCTTCGCATCGCCCCCTGATTGCAAATAGGCAAAAAGATCAAGGATTTCCTGTTCGTTTAGTCGGTTAAGCATTCCCGGGGGCATTGGCGATATGGGTGAAAGCTCCCGCTTTGTAATGTTGCTTTTGGCCAATTTAACAGTATAACTTTCGTTGAACGGATTGGGCATCAAAGTAATTGAATCGCCTTCTTCGGATAAAACACGGCCTGCTATCTTTTTGCCATCGGTACCATGAAAAAGGGTAAAGGCGTATTGGTCCGAAATTTCGTCGTTCGGGCTATATATGGCAAACAAAAGGTCATAACTGCCAAACTTGGTATGTGCCTGGGTAAGATCCGGGCCCATGGCCCCGCCCTCGCCACGCATTCTGTGGCACAAGATGCACATTGCCGCTTTAAAGGCACGTTCGCCGTCTGCCAAGGTGCCCTTGTATTTGTCCATGCCACCGTCCCAAAGAATATTTCCCATATCATCCCCACTATAATTTTTACCGGGACCAATGGGTTGCGGTAAATCTGCCAATGAGGTTGAGGGGGCGTATACGCCGGATAGTTCTTCAAAATAGGCTTTTTCATTGTCCGGGACATGGCTTATGGCCTTTAGCCTTATGTTTTCCATCCCTGCCTTAAAGCTCATACCTCCCTTGGCCCCAAGCACATCATAAAACCAAAGGAAATATTTTTCACGTAATGGCTTTGTCCAGCCTTCATTGGCATGGCTCAATAGTACTCCGTAAAAGATAGCCTCGCTGGGAGGCATTTTGGCCAAAATATCCCGTATAATAGGGCCATATTGCTCGCTTCTTTGGGTAACTTCTTCTGATAGCAATTGGTTTTCGCTTACCGTATTTGCTTTTGTATGCTTTTCCAAAAGGGCGACCAATATTTTGGTGGTACCCTCTACTTTCAAAAACTGCATCAATTGTGCAAGCTCTCTGTTCAGACTAAGTTGATCACCGGGAAAATAGGGTTTAAGCTGCTTAATGGTGGTATTCCTTTCTAAGTTGGATGGTGGGCCCATACGAATGAAAACCAGTTCATAGCTTCGCAAAAGATCCATGCGCTGGTTATCTGTAAGTACTTTCCAATCGAGTGCATTGAGTTTCTTCAATATTTTTGGTTGAAGTGAATTACTTCCCTGATGGGCCAATGCAATTGAAGCCTGAATGATCTTATCTGGCCGTGTTTCCTTGGTAAATAGATCAAACCAGTTTTCAATAGGTTGGTGTTCCAATGAGACACGTGCGGCATAACGGATAAATCGATCCCCATGGTCTAGATTTTCAAAAGCCAATGGTATGGCTTCCTCCGCTATCGTGCTTTGATATTTTTCAATATCATGTCGTAATTTCCTTAAATTTTCGGCATCGGCATCCACTACTTTATCAGCTGATTGGGATGCTTTGCCTACATAACGAAGGCGATATAGGTGTGAGTCGAGTCCGCGACCCCCTGTGGTAAAATATAGGTGCCCGTCGGTTCCTGCTATCATATCGGTAAGGGGTAGGGGCACGCCGGATAAAAATTCTTCCTTTTCAGCCAAATAGCTGCTGCCGTTTGGTTTTAGGTTTACGTAATACAAGGTGCCAAAACTCCAGTCCATTGCAAAAAGACCATTTTTATATTTTACAGGAAAATCAAGGTTGGCCCCGGAGAGCACGGCAGTCGGCGAACCTTGTGCCATGTTTTGTACGGCGGGCAGGTTATCTGGGTAGTAGGCCGGCCATTTTCCCGATCCTGTGCGCCAACCATATTCACTACCACTGGTGACGTGACAGATGCGGGTTGGCCGGTACCAAGGCATACCGATATCCCATTCCATGTCCGAATCATAAGCGAACAACTCGCCGTCCTGATTAAATGCCATATCGAAAGGATTTCTATACCCGGCCGATATGAGTTCCCAGTTTGTTCCTTCGGGGCCAAATTTGGCTATCCATCCACCCGGTGCCTTTATATTGTTGGCGTGTCCCCGCGCATCCAAATAAGGGGTGAACAAATTATCTTCCCCCCAGTTAATGGGCAATCGACTTTTCTTCAATACCTGTTCGGGAATCAAAGTATGGTTGCCGGCAATAAAATAAATTTCTCTCCCGTCCGGACTTAGGACAAAACTATGTGGCCCATGCTCTCCTTCGCCATTGAGTTTTAACAGCATCTCTATCTTATCCAACCCGCCGTCGTTGTCCGTGTCGGTAAGTCGGTATATGCCGCTGCCATTTTCTTGCTCATCGGGGACATCATCATCCCATTGTTTGTTCACGGCAACATACAGACTATTAAAAGCCCAAAGAAGACCGTGTGCTTCCCCGATTTCCAGGTCAAGGGGTTTTATGTCTTTTGCTTTTAATACAGCACCCACTTCGGGTGATTTTATTTGATAGATCTTTCCTCGTTGGTCACAGGCATATATTGTATTCTTTGGTCCTTGGGCCAATGCCACCCATGAACCCTGTCCGTTTTCGCTGGGATGGTACAGATCATCCAGTATAAAATCACTGGGTAAGTTAAATGCAATTTCCTTTTCTTCCCCTGTTGGCAATGCGGGGACATCCTTCTTACAGGAAAAGCTAAGGCTTCCAAGGGCAATCACAAAAGTAAATATGGTGGCTTTTTTCATGTCGAAATAATTGTTCTTTTAAATATCAATAGGGCTTTTGGTGTAAAAAATAAATCTATCCCGATGGGTTTTTACAGGGATCTACAGACTTTCATGAAAGGTAACGATAAATTTCTCTTAGGAAATGTTCTGTTTTAACTTTTTAGTGATTTAAGGTATACTTTTTCCGCTTTTTCCCTGGCCCATGGGGTTCTACGTAAGAAGTTGAGACTGGATTTGATGGAGGGATTGCTTTTAAAGCAGTTGATATTTATTCTTGTTGCCAATTCCTGCCAACCGTAGGTAGTTACCAAATGGTCTAAAATATGGGCAAGGGTAACGCCGTGGAGCGGATTGTTCGGTTGGTTTTCCCCAGCTGTGTTTTTAGTGTCCATACTTTTATGAAAAATAAACATTTTATTTTAATGATGACATGTTCCATGTAAATAAATGTCAGACTAGTAAATAAAAAAACTCCGGTAATCAGCCGGAGTTTATTCATCAATCAAAAAACGAACAGTCATGATAACTGTTGTTATCTTTCACAAAGTACAACTTTTGAACCAAACTTGCAATACAGTAGTTTTTAACCTAAAATTGTGTCCTCTGTGTTCTTCAGTAAATACAATTAACCTAAATAGGTCTTTAATATTTTACTCCTGGAAGTATGCTTTAATCTACGGATTGCTTTTTCTTTAATCTGCCGAACCCGTTCTCTGGTAAGGTCAAAAGTCTCGCCAATCTCTTCTAAGGTCATGGAATGCTGACCTGCCAATCCGAAATATAGCCGAATTACATCTGCTTCTCTGGGGGTTAAGGTTTCCAATGCTCTTTCGATTTCTGTACGTAAAGACTCATGCAATAATTCCCTGTCGGGGTTTGGAGATTCGCCACTTCGAAGTACGTCGTACAGGTTAGAATCTTCTCCGTCAATTAAAGGAGCATCCATGGATACGTGGCGGCCTGAATTTTTTAAGGATTGTTTTACGTCCTCAACGGTCATATCCAATTCTTTGGCGATTTCTTCTGCTGAAGGCACACGCTCATGCGCTTGCTCTAAAAAGGCAAAAGTCTTGTTTATTTTATTGATGGAACCGATTTTATTTAACGGGAGACGAACAATGCGGGATTGTTCGGCCAAAGCCTGTAATATGGATTGACGGATCCACCAAACGGCATAGGAAATGAATTTAAAACCTCTTGTTTCATCAAAACGCTGTGCAGCTTTAATTAGTCCTAGGTTACCTTCATTAATTAAATCGGGTAATGTTAGGCCTTGGTTTTGGTATTGCTTTGCAACGGACACCACAAATCTAAGATTGGCTTTTGTCAATTTTTCAAGGGCAGCCTGGTCTCCGGCCTTTATGCGTTGTGCCAATTCCACCTCTTCATCGGCGGTAATGAGGTCCACTTTGCCAATTTCCTGTAAATATTTGTCCAGGGAAGCGGTTTCCCTATTGGTAACCTGTTTTGTTATTTTTAACTGTCTCATTTAAATTTTCCTTTCTAAATTAGGTTCGCAACCTAAAGGATTGCAAATGGTTATACGTTGAAAAGATATGAATGTTACAAATAAGGTATTAATTTTTGATTTTTTAGATGAGATGTGTAAAAAAAGCCCCAATCGGTTTGGATTGGGGCTAATTATTTGTATGATCAAGGTAGATTAATCCCTTCTGGGTTTTCTGTCCCTGTCCCTGGAATCCCTTCCCCTGTCGTTCCGGTCCCTGTCATTTCTTTCACGGGGAGGCCTTTCCACAAAACCTTCCGGTTTTGGCAACAAGGCTTTACGGGAAACTTTTTCTTTCCGGGTTTTAGGGTCTGTACCGAGGTATTTCACTTCAAAAACATCGCCCATGTTCACTACATCGGAAACATTTTCGGTACGCTCCCAAGCCAGTTCGGAAACATGTAGCAACACCTCATTTCCAGGAGCGTTTGTGTATTCCACAACAGCGCCGAAATCTAACATTTTTATCACTTTTACCTCATAAGCACCTCCAATTTGTGGTTTAAACATTAAGGAGTCTATTTTGGCCAATACCGCTGCAATGCCATCAGGGTCTGTTCCAAGAATTTCCACAATACCTTCTTCCGTAACGGGATCTTCGTTGATTACTATAGTGGTTTTCGTGGCTTTCTGCAATTCTTGGATCACTTTTCCGCCAGGACCTATCAAGGCACCGATAAAACTTCCGGGAATCGTTGTGGTCACAATTTTTGGGGCGTGGCGTTTTACTTCCGCATTAGGTTTTGCAATGGTCTCCGTCAGTTTAGATAGGATGTGCATACGGCCTTCACGAGCCTGTTTCAAAGCTTTTATTAAAATATCATAGGGCATGCCCTTGATCTTCATGTCCATTTGGCATGCAGTAATGCCGTCTGCTGTTCCGGTCACTTTAAAATCCATATCCCCCAGATGGTCCTCATCACCCAAGATATCGGATAGAACGGCAAAGCGGTCACCATCGGTGATCAACCCCATGGCGATTCCGGACACAGGTTTTTTCATTTGGATACCCGCATCCATTAATGCCATGGTGCCCGCGCAAACGGTGGCCATGGATGAAGAACCGTTGGATTCCAGTACTTCTGAAACAATCCTGACCGTGTAAGGGCACTCGGCAGGGATCATCCCTTTTAAGGCACGTTGTGCCAAGTTCCCGTGACCAATTTCGCGACGCGAAGTTCCCCGTAAGGGGTGCGCCTCTCCTGTGGAAAACGGCGGAAAATTATAGTGCAGGTAAAATTTCTCCTCGCCCTCATAAGAAGGCATATCAATTTGGTTGGCTTCTCGGGAAGTACCCAAAGTAACCGTGGCCAATGCTTGGGTTTCCCCTCGGGTGAAGATTGCCGAACCGTGAACAGAGGGTAGATAATCCACTTCGCACCATATGGGCCTAATGTCAGTGGTCTTTCTCCCGTCCAAGCGTAGCCCTTCCGCAAGTGTAAGCTCCCTTACGGCTTCTTTTTCAACTTTATGGAAATAACCTTTGATCAGACTTTCGTTATCAGCCAGTTCTTCTTCTGTGAACAAGGCAAGAACCTCTTCTTTTACGGCATCAAATGCCTCACTTCGCTCTCTTTTCCCATGACCACCTTTTGCAATGGCATATATTTTCTTGTAGGCCGCTTCACGGATTCTGGCCGCAATGGCCTCATCTGTTTTTGCAGGGGCATATTCACGAACCTGTTTTTTGCCGAAAGCTTCCGCCAAACGTATCTGAGCGGCACATTGAATTTTAATGGCTTCATGGGCAAATCGAATAGCGTCTGCCATTTCTTCTTCGCTGATTTCCTTCATTTCGCCTTCAACCATCATCACGGAGTCCATGGAAGCGCCAATAACCATATCTATGTCCGATTCCAATAATTGACTTCGGTTAGGATTAATGATAAACTGGCCGTTTATTCTTCCTACCCGCGCTTCGGAAATAGCACATTCAAAGGGAATGTCGGACAGTTGTAAGGCGGCGGATGCGGCCAAGCCGGCCAACGCATCGGGCATTACATCTTCGTCGTGCGACATTAATTGGATCATGACCTGTGTCTCGGTCCTGTAATCTGATGGGAACAGGGGTCGCAATACGCGGTCCACAATACGCATCGTCAATACTTCCCCGTCGCTGGGCCTGGCCTCCCTTTTGAAGAAACCACCGGGGTAACGGCCTGCGGCCGCAAATTTTTCCCTGTAATCAACGGTCAGTGGAAAGAAGTCCAGCGTACTTTCTTTATATGAGGATACCACCGTGCAGAGCAACATGGCATCGCCCATTTGGACAACGACCGACCCATGGGCCTGTTTTGCCAATTTTCCGGTTTCAATAGAAATGGTTCTACCGTCACCAAGGTCTATGACCTCTCTAAAAACTTTTGGAATCATAAATTTGAATTAAAACCTGATTATACCCAGATTTGTTAAACATGGTCTACCGTCTTACCGGACGGTCAGGGTTGTGTTGTTGTGTTGACCAATGAAAAACCATGTGCAAGCTTTTTGTATGCATCCTTGGATAGACTTTTTTGAGTATCCCCAAGATTAAATCCAAAAAAAAAATCGGGGCAATTATAAAAAATGGGGGAGGTATGAACCTCTCCCCTGGATTATTTACGGATATCCAACTCTTTTATTATGGCACGGTATCTAGCAATGTCCTTTTTCTTTAAATAATCCAAAAGACTTTTTCTCTTGCCCACCAATTTTACCAACGAACGTTCCGTATTAAAATCGTGGCGGTTCTTTTTTAAATGCTCCGTAAGGTGGTTTATACGATACGTGAACAGGGCGATTTGGCCTTCGGCAGATCCTGTGTTCTTTTCTGATGCGCCGTGTTTTTTGAAAATTTCGGCCTTTGCTTCTTTGTCTAAATACATTCCAATATTAATTTAATGATTTTTATGTATGTGATTGATTTTCAATCAGGGCGCAAATATACCATTATTTTTTTAACGACCTAATGGGATTGTTCTCAATTAGATCGATATATAGGTTTATTCTGGTCTTAAGATCCCGGCGATGAACGATAAAGTCCAAAAAACCGTGTTCCAACACAAATTCGGCGGTTTGGAAACCTTCCGGCAGTTCTTTGCCCGTAGCTTCCTTAACCACGCGCGGCCCTGCAAAACCTATTAACGCCCCGGGTTCGGAGACATTGATATCGCCCAACATGGCATAGGAGGCAGTGGTCCCTCCCGTGGTGGGGTCAGTACACAAGGAAATATAGGGAATGCCGGCTTCGGAAAGTTGGGCCAATTTGGCGGCCGTCTTGGCCAATTGCATTAACGATAGTGCGGCTTCCATCATCCGTGCCCCACCAGATTTAGATATCATTAAAAAAGGGATCTGCTTTTTAATGGCATGGTCAATGGCCCGGGCTATTTTTTCGCCCACTACACTGCCCATGGAACCACCGATAAAGCTGAAATCCATACAGGCCACGACCAAATCCTTCCCAAGTGATTTTCCCACGGCGGTCCTCACGGCATCTTTTAATCCCGTCTTCTTTTGGGCGGCTTTTAACCGATCCGTGTATGCTTTGGTATCCACAAATTTCAATGGATCTTTCGAGGTTAATTTGGCGTCCAATTCTGTGAACACATTGTCATCAAAAAGAATTTCAAAATATTCCTTGCTTCCTATCTGTACATGGTAATCATCTTCCGGACTTACGTAAAAGTTTCTTGCCAATTCCTCGGATTCCACGATTTTTCCCGTAGGGGATTTGTACCAAAGCCCTCTGGGGGTATCTTTTTTCTGTTCAGTGGAAGTCTGTATTCCCTTTTCTTTTCTTTTAAACCAAGATGACATAGCCGGGGGATTGATATTAACGGATTTAATGGAAATTATAACGTGTTTACGTTGTTCAAATCTTCAAATGCTTTTTTCAAACGCGCTACAAAGGTCTTTTCTCCTTCCCGCAACCAGACCCTTGGATCATAATATTTCTTATTGGGCTCATCGGCCCCATTTGGATTGCCAATTTGGGATTGCAGATAGTCCTTTTTATTTTGAACATAATTTCTGATTCCCTCTAAAAATGCATATTGCAAATCGGTATCAATGTTCATTTTAATTACGCCGTAGCCAATTGCTTCGCGAATTTCCGCAACAGTGGAACCAGAACCACCATGGAAAACAAAATCGATGTGGTTTTGTTCAACGCCATATTTTTTGGAGATGAATTCCTGAGAGTTTTTAAGGATTTTAGGGGTTAATTTTACGTTTCCGGGCTTATACACCCCGTGTACGTTGCCAAATGCGGCCGCAATGGTAAACCTATGGCTTATCTTGGACAGTTCCTCATAGGCATAGGCCACTTCTTCCGGCTGTGTATATAACTTGGAATCATCTGCGTTCGAATTGTCCACACCATCCTCTTCACCACCTGTAATGCCCAATTCTATCTCCAAGGTCATGTTCATTTTAGCCATACGGGACAAGTATTTTTTGCAGATCTCAATGTTTTCTTCCAAAGGTTCTTCGGACAGATCTATCATGTGCGAACTGTAGAGCGGTTTTCCCGTCCCTGCAAAATGTTTTTCGCCGGCATCCAAAAGGCCGTCCAACCAAGGCAAAAGTTTTTTTGCACAATGGTCCGTGTGCAATATAACGGTTGCCCCGTAAGCCTCGGCCAGTTGATGGATATGTTTTGCTCCCGCAACACCACCCAAAATTGCGGCTTTTTGGCCTTCATTGGATAATCCTTTGCCAGCGTTGAACTGGGCACCGCCATTGGAAAATTGTATTATTACCGGGGAATTTAAACTTGCGGCGGTTTCCAATACCCCATTGATTGTATTGGAACCGATTACATTTACCGCCGGGAGTGCGAACCCCTTCTTTTTTGCATAACTGAAAATTTCCTGAACCTCATTCCCCGTGGCAACTCCGGGCTTTATATTGTGCGCCATAACTTTATAGTATGTTTGTTTATAATTCTGAATGCGACAAAAGTAATAAAATAATTAGGTCTAAAACGGATAATTTATCCCTATTTGGGGAACAACGCTTGCAAAATTGTACTCCCTAAACCATCTTTTTGAAGGATCTTCGGCCGGATTATAGGTCTTAAAACCAAAATCTACCCTAAAGACAAAATAAGTAAAATCGTACCGTATGCCAAAACCGGTTCCCAGGGCAATATCTTCCAGAGAGCTTAGGCCATTAAATGTGGCGTTGGGATCTTCTATGTTGTCCCATATGTTCCATATATTCCCCGCATCTGCAAATAATGCCCCTTTAATATCCCCTGCTATGGGAAATCTAAATTCCAGATTTAAGGCCAGTTTAAGGTTCGCCTCATTAAAATCGTTTATATCTTTGGTTTTCCCCGGTCCAAGAGAGTACGGAAACCATGCCCTATTATCATTGGCCCCACCGGCAAAATAGCTACGTACAAAAGGTATATTGTCTGAGTTTCCATAGGGAACGGCAATCCCAAAAAAACCTCTGAAGGCCACTATGTTTGAATGGGAAAGATCCCAATGTTTAATAAAATCGAATTCGGTTTTTACGTACTGGGAATAGGGAACCCCGAAGACTAGTAGATCTTTGTTCTCGTTTTTGTTGAAGGGGATTAGGGAAGAAATACCGGTGAGCAGGTTTCCCGCACTTTCCAATTTGAACCTGAATTGATAGAAATCATTGTCATTTATTCCATTCTTGCTGTTTTTGTTAAATGTATAATTTGTGGCAAAAATCAGGTTGTTCTCTGTTAGCCTTTGCCTTCGTTCCTCAATGTTTCCCACCTCGTTAAAATCGTCCGGAGTCGAGGGAACCTCTCTATTTAAAATCGCTTTTGTAAAACCCGACGCCCCTTCTGGGATAATCAGTCTTTGCGGGTCATTGGGGTCATTTGATGGCTCAAAGAATTGGGAAAGGCTTCCCTCTTCCTGAAAACCATCTGCGATCGCATCCAACCGATTAAAGGTGTTTTGAAAAACGTTGAAAAATCGGGCTGAGTTAACATTCCGCACAAATTGAATGTTCAACAGTTCAATGGCGTGTTTTTTAGAATCGGAAGGAGACCAATTATACCCAAGGAGACTATTGAACGTCTGTTTGTCCAGACCAATGTTTTTTTGAAAACTTGTCCCCACGGATATCTTCGTCTGTGGAAGCATATAATAGGGTATTATTTTTTTAGTGACCGGTATGGGAGCCCAGATCCTGGGGAAGACCAAATTAATATCGGCCCCTATCTCCGAAAAATAATCCTCGGATAAAGAAGTGTCTCCCAATAGGCCAAATGAACCGCGCGCGGATAAGCTCAATGTTTCTGCCCCACCGAAAATGTTCCGGGTGACCAAAGATGTGCTAAAAGCGGCCCCCACTCTTTGTATGTTGGAATGTGTAATGTCAAAATCCTGCCCCAGTGAATACTTGGGTCTGGAAGATAAATAAATATTGGAAACCAATTTTGTCTGGGTACTGTCTTCCACCAATTCAATATTGGGATATTTGAAAGTGTTTAAATTGATGATCTGCCTATAGGACCTAACCCTATCCAAATCCCTATAAATACTGTCTTTGGCAAAAAAAACGGCATCGGTGAGGGCCTTGGGCCTATAGCGCAATTTTTCAGTGCTGTAATATATGGTATAGCCATCGTATTCAACAGATTTTAATTCTTCTTGGCCTGCACCAAATATATGGTCCGCATAAATATTTACTTTACTGAAACGATGTACTTTATATTCTGATGTGGACGTAGTGTTGTCCCCTCCTTTTTTTAAATTGTCTATGTGTAGTTCCACATCCATGTTTTGATCATCGGACAATTTCATCGTGTCCCGGAAAATATCATAGGTTATGGCACTTTCCTGAAAGTTATGGATACCGGAGTTGCGAAAAAGAGAAGTAAGTCTTTCACGTTCGTTGTTAAAATCCACGAGATCAAATTGTTTCCCTTTTTTAATATTGGAATCTTTGGCATGCAGGGCGTAAATGGAATCTATAGCTTTGGAGGCTATTTTATTGGAAAAGGAATCTATCATAAACGGCTTTCCCAAGGATATTTCGTAATTGATACCGGCCCTTCGTTTTCTCTTGGAATCGATGATGGAATAGGTGGCATTGTTGTTGAAATATCCTTTGCTACCGTAATAGGCACGCAGCCGTTCCAAAGTTTTCCTTGTCCTCGAGGTGTCAATGATGACCGGAGCCTCACCTATATTTTTGAGCCATGTGTTAAGTCCCTTTACCATAAAGGACTCCCCTAGCTGATCTACCTGTTTTTTTGACAAAAAACCAACCAGCCGTTTTTCCCTCTTTCCCTTTCGTGCCAACCAGTTTTGATAAGAGGAATCCGGATTTACTTTGGCAAGATTGTACAGGTTAAGGCGCAAAGGATACCCTAACAGGCTACTACTGTTGGGTTTTTGTATGATAAGGCTTTGCACGTCTTCATCCATTACCTTTTTACCATCGGCAAGGATATTGTTCTTTGTCAATAGAAACCCATCGTCCCCAACCCTTTTAACGGCGTTGCATGAAGTTATTGTAATGGCAAGCAATATTAAGCCTATTTTTGCAGTGTTTGTTTTAAGACGCATGCGGGTCATCATAGGGTTCAAAAATACATTATTTGTATGGTTGTTAAAAGCCAAATAAAACTTATAAAGAATTTACAGCAAAAAAAGTACCGTGTTGAACATGGACTTTTTGTGGCCGAGGGGACCAAGATGGTCCGGGAACTTTTAAAATCGGATATAAGTCCTTATTTAATCTATGTTTCCGATATGGAAGCGTTGGAAACAAGGCCCGATCTGGTGGAACTGGTTTCCGTGAACGAACTAAAAAGCATGAGCGGCCTGGTTGCCCCCAATAGGGCACTTGGCGTTTTTTTTATCCCCAATCCCAAACCTGTGGACCTTTCGGATTGGGTAGTGGCCTTGGACGATGTTCGTGATCCGGGAAATCTGGGAACGATCATCCGTTTGTGCGATTGGTTCGGCATACATCATTTAATATGTTCAAAACATACGGTGGACTGTTACAATCCAAAGGTGCTACAGGCCACCATGGGTTCCATTGCAAGGGTGAATATTGTATATGCAGACCTGCAGAATTTTTTGGAGAGAACAGGATCCCCAATCTATGGGGCCTTTATGGATGGCGTTGACGTTTATGCGGACAAACTTCCGGAGACAGGGATATTGGTTATGGGAAACGAGGCAAACGGTATCTCAAAAACGATTGAAGGTTTGGCAGAAAAAAAAATCTGTATCCCCCAATTTGGCGGGAATACGGCAGAGAGCCTCAATGTTGCGAATGCCACGTCTATTTTACTGAGCGAGATCCGGAGGGGAAGATAGCCAGAGACCTTTATTCAAAGGTGAAATTGATAAAAAGCCCCCTAGTTTTCATGGATTCTATATTGCCAGTCCATGGGCTGTTCGGATTATTGTCCGGGATCAATTCATTACTCATGGCAAAAACACCGCGGATTGAAGGGGTGAATTTGAAATATTCCGTATAAAATTCTATTCCAAAGCCCATTTCATAATAGTAGGTGTTTTTTTTCATCCGGAACGTGCCATTGCTATTGTCGTCCAAACTGTCCTCATTGCTGCCCAAATTTAGTGAAGTGGACAGACCGCCTATCAGGAACGGTTTCCAATTCCCCAGCCGTAGCGCACTCACTTTTAAAAGCACGGGAAAATTAATATAGGTCGATTTTACTTCGCGAATGGCATCATTCTGGTTATCAAAACCGGGAAACCCCAGGGTTCGCAAGTTATAGTGCAGGCCTGGTTCAAAGCGAAGGTCCAAAAATTTATTGATCCGCAATTCACCTATAAGACCCACATTAAAGCCAAACGATTTATCTACCAGAACATCCGCAATATCGTTCTTATACTCAAACTTAAAATCGTATTGGTTAAATCCTAGAAAATAGCCCCAATTTAAGATAGGTTCATCTATGGTTTCCAAATTTATGATGGGATCTTCATTGAATTGGGCTTTGGCCAAATGGCACAACAAAGCCATGGGGATCATAAAAAACAGGCTCTTTTTCATAGGTTACTTTGTGGCTACATAAATAGAAGCAACCCCAAATGTCTGGGGTTTGTTCTCTACACCTATAAACCCGATTTTGCTCAAAATATTGTTGAAGGCTCCACCATATGGAAAAACAGCGGCCGATTTTGATAAATAGGTATAAGCGGAACGGTCTTTAGAGAACAGTTTTCCTATAAGGGGAAGCACGTATTTGGTGTAGAATCGGTACCCCTGTTTAAAGGGGGAGGTAGTGGGAACTGATGTTTCCAAAACCACAAAAGTCCCCGAAGGCTTTAAAACCCTATATATTTCTGTTAGCCCCATTTCCAAATGTTCAAAATTGCGGACCCCAAAAGCAACGGTTATGGCATCGAACGAATTATCCGGGAAAGGGAGTTTTTCACTGTCGCCAACGATCATTTCTATGGTTTCACCCAAATTTTTGTCACGAACTTTCTTTTTGCCCACTTCCAACATCCCCGTTGAAATATCCAGTCCCACTATTTTTTTTGCACCTGTTTTTATCATTTTTATGGCCAGATCCCCGGTTCCGGTGGCAATATCAAGAATATTTTGGGGCTGCTTTTTTTTAAGAATGGCAACGACCCTGTTTCTCCATTTGGTATCTATTCCCAAAGAAATGACCCTGTTAAGACCGTCATAATTACCGGAAATGGTATCGAACATTTGGGTAACCTGTGCTTTTTTGCCCATACTGGAGTCTTTATATGGGGTAATTTTTTCTAACATGAGCAAATTTTTGGCAAATATACTATATCGGTCATTTAAGGGACTGGGAATACCCGGTTAAATTAAAATGGTAAAACCAATAAATAAAAAAGACCCGCAAAAGCAATGCTTCCTTTGGGGCCTTGTATGGTGTGTCTGATTGGATTTTTTGTACTATAAAGCCGCTTTGATCCTCGCCATAGCCTCTCTTAACTCCTGTTCGGATGCAGCATACGAAATCCGGATGCAATTGTCATTTCCAAAAGCTTCGCCTGTTACCGTGGCCACGTTGGCATGTTCCAATAAATAGATTGAAAAATCGGATGCATTGTTTATAGGAATACCCTTTAAAGTTTTTCCAAAGAAACTGGAAATATCGGGGAATACATAAAAAGCACCTTCGGGCACATTTAGTTTAAAGCCATCTATTTCACTCAATAATTGCAATACGAGATCCCGTCTTTTATGAAACTCATCAATCATAAACCGAATCTTAGAAACAGGGGCCTCCAATGCGGTTATTGTGGCCCTTTGGGCAATGGAATTGGCACCACTGGTAATCTGTCCCTGGAATTTGTTGCAGGCTTCGGCGATCCATTTGGGGCCGCCGATATAGCCTATACGCCATCCCGTCATGGCGAACGCTTTGGACACCCCATTTACGGTAATGGTCCTATCGTACATTCCATCGATTTCCGCAATGCTTACATGGCCTCCCACAAAGTTTATATGTTCGTAGATCTCATCGGAAACCACAAAAATGTTTGGATATTTTCTCAAAACCTTTGCCAGACCCTCCAACTCTTCTTTGTTGTATACAGAGCCCGTGGGGTTACAGGGAGAACTGAACCATAACATTTTGGTTTTTAGCGTTATGGCTTTTTCCAACTGTTCAGGCGTCATCTTAAAATCGGCACCTATGCTGGTAGGCACCTCTACGGGTACGCCATCGGCCAGTTTTACGATATCGCTATAACTTACCCAATACGGAGCGGGCAGGATTACTTCGTCCCCATGGTTAAGCATTACCATGGCAATATTGGCCAAGGACTGTTTTGCCCCCGTAGAAACTACGATCTGATTCAGCGCATAAGTAAGGTTGTTATCCCGTTTAAATTTGTTTGCAATGGCCTGTTTTAAATCGGCATACCCATCTACAGGGGAGTAACTGCTATAATTGTCGTCCACAGCTTTTTTTGCGGATTCCTTGATGAAATCGGGGATGTTGAAATCGGGTTCGCCCAAACTTAGACCTATAATGTCTTTTCCTTGGTTTTTTAATTCCCTCGTCTTGGCTGCCATAGCTAGGGTAGCCGAAGTAGACATGTTGTTTATTCTATCGGATAAATGTATGTTCATTCCTTACATGAAATTATTGATATTGTACAGAGGGCCTTTTGCCCAGTTCCCTTAAATGTTTGAAGTGCGAAATTATAGCTTTTCTTGTAGTTTTATATTCGTGGTAGGGCAAATTAAATTCTTTTGCAGTCTGTTTAACAATTTTTGAGATTTTTGTGTAATGTATATGGCTGATATTTGGAAAAATATGGTGCTCTACCTGATGGTTAAGTCCTCCTGTGAACCAATTTACGATACGGCTCTTGGTCCCAAAATTTACGGTTGTCAACAATTGGTGCACGGCCCATGTATTTTTCATGGTGCCATTTTGGTCCGGTAGCGGGGTATCTGCCTGGTCAACAATGTGCGCCAATTGAAATACCACGCTGAGAATGACACCGGCGACATAGTGCATGATAAAAAATCCGACCAGCACTTTCCACCAAGCAATATCCACTAAAAGTAGGGGAAGTACGATCCAAATGGTAATGTACAGTACTTTGGTGATGACCAAGGTACTCCAGTTGATTACGGGGCTCGGTAATTTACCATAGCTCAATTTTCTTTTCATATAGCGGTACATTTGCTGAAAATCTGTTGTAATGGCCCAATTAAAGGTCAATAATCCGTACAGGAAAACAGAATAAAAATGTTGGAATTTATGGTGTTTTTTCCATTCCGTGTGTTTTGAAAAACGCAGGATCCGCCCAGCCTCCATGTCCTCGTCATGCTCGTGGATGTTTGTATAGGTATGGTGAAGCACATTGTGCTGTACCTGCCAGTTGTACACATTCCCCGCAAGAATGTATATACTGCCCCCCATGATTTTGTTCAGCCATTTTTTGTTAGAGTAGGAACCATGGTTCCCATCGTGCATAACGTTCATTCCCACGCCTGCCATGCCCACGCCCATAGTAATGGTCAAAAGAAAATTGGCCCAATTGGGAAGGTTAAGCGTTAGGATTAAAAAATAAGGGGTTAAAAAAATGGCGAACATTATAGCTGTCTTTATATGTAAGCGCCAGTTTCCCGTTTTCTGGATGTTATTGTCCTTAAAATAGTCGTTCACCCGTTTATTGAGTGTTTTGAAGAATTCCGAGGAATCCTTTCTGGAAAACCGAATCGATTTTTTGTCCATGATCTGTCAACTTTTATGTAAATATAAGGTAATTGACGTTGTTTTTATTATAATCGCATAATAATAGGAAATTTTTATGATTTTTAAAATCATATTTTTGCCCATATTTCCGTACCTATGGATAGCAGCCTTATTTTTAAGTATTTTTTGGATTTAACAGAAGAGCAGAAGAACCAATTTCTGCTGTTGGAAAACCTGTACCAAGACTGGAACCTAAAGGTTAATGTGGTTTCCAGGAAAGATATTGAAGAGCTATATCTTCGGCATGTGCTTCACTCTTTGGGTATTGCCAAAGTAATTCGGTTTAAAGCGGGATCTTCCGTTTTGGATGTGGGCACCGGTGGTGGCTTTCCCGGGATTCCACTGGCCATTCTCTTTCCGGAGGTTTCATTTACGTTGGTAGATGCTATTGGAAAAAAAATAAAGGTAGTGGAAGATGTGGTGTCGGGACTTGGCCTTGGCAATGTAACCTGCAAGAATTGCAGAGTGGAAACCTTGGGCGGGCAATACGATTTTGTGGTAAGCAGGGCAGTGGCCGCAATGCCCACCTTTGTACATTGGGTTAAGGACAGGATTAAAAAGAAATCGATGCACGAACAACGAAACGGAATTTTTTATCTTAAAGGAGGTGATTTAACCGAGGAGCTAAAAGGGTACAGGACGGTGCAAATCTATAACCTGATCGACTGTTTTGAAGAAGATTTTTTTGAAACCAAAAAATTGGTGTATCTACCTATAAAGTTCAAAGGGTAATGTAATTAGAGGCTCAACATCCAGTAATAAGACTCCCTGCATTTTTTTGCATAATTTTTAACAAACCCCTCAATCTTTAAAAATGGGGAAAAAAGGTTTCTTTTTTGTGATTTAGGAGCAAGGCTTTCTTTCATCTTCTTTTACGGTTTTTAAATTTCCATCTAAGGTACTATAATTTACAAATAAGTTACAATTACTTAACGTTAAATTTACATTTAAATTATATTTATAGGGTTTTATACCGTTTTAAAGTCCAAACGCATTAAGATATATAAAATTGGCCGGGCGTCGAATTATTTTTTGCTTATCAAGTCTTTCCAGGGGAATACGGCTCCCTTCGTTCAATAATTTCCCCGTGCAATCCTAATATGGAAATAATTTTGTTGATGAGAGGATTACAATCCCCATACATAATCACGGTTTTTCCGTTGGCTTTGGCTTTGGCAATAAAGCAGTACCTCATATCTTCGGTAGGGTTTTCTTCACATAGCCAGCCTAAATCCTGTAGCGGGCTATCAAATCCACAAGTAGATTCGGAATAATCATCATTACCATAGCTGGATATCGCAAGAAACCCCCCAGGCATTAATATAATGAACCTTCATCATATCTATTTTGATAGATTGTTTTAAAGACTTGTTGTTAAGAATTATAGTGACGTTCAAGAAAACAAATTTTCTAAGACTTAAAGAGAGAGGCATCGATAGTTACAAAAAGTTACTTAAAAAAGGGTATTTGAAAAAAAATTACATTAGAAACGGATATCTGTAATCTTCAGGAGTTACAAAGGTTTCCTTTATCAACCTTGGGGATACCCAGCGAAGTAGGTTTTGCATGGAACCTGCCTTATCATTGGTGCCCGATGCCCTTGCCCCACCAAAAGGTTGCTGCCCTACCACGGCACCCGTGGGCTTGTCGTTGATATAAAAGTTTCCGGCGCAGTTTTGAAGGGCTTTTGTAGCTTCTTCTATGGCATAGCGATCTTTGGAAAGCACGGCACCGGTAAGGGCATATTCCGAAGTTCCATCAACCAATTGCAAGGTTTTGGACCAGTCCTTATCCTCATATATATAAACCGTGACCACAGGGCCAAACAATTCGGTTTCCATGGTTACGTATTTGGGATCCGTGGTTACGATAACCGTTGGTTCTATAAAATATCCTTTGGATTTGTCATAACCGCCGCCGGCAATGATTTCCGCTTCTTCATCCTTTTTTGCCTGATCAATGAATCTGGCCAATTTATCAAAGGATCCTTCGTGGATCACTGCTGTGATAAAGTTACCCATGTTTTCAGGGGATCCCGGTTTTTTGAAGGAGGCAATATCGGATTTTACAAAATCGAGGATTTCTTTTGATGTTGATTTTGGGAGATATACCCTGGAAGCTGCACTGCACTTTTGGCCCTGGAATTCAAATGCACCCCTAATGATGGCCGTAGCCACTTGTTTGGTATTTGCAGACGGGTGGGCAAGTATAAAATCCTTGCCGCCGGTTTCGCCCACAATTTTTGGATAGGTTCTGTATTTATGGATATTGTTGCCTATCTGTTTCCAAAGTTCCTTGAACACATACGTAGATCCCGTAAAATGTAGCCCCACAAAATAAGGGCTTGCCAAAATAGTGTCTGTAATCAGTACGGGATGGCCGTAAATTACGTTGATGACGCCATCCGGGAGTCCGGCTTCCTTAAAGACATCCACAATGACCTTAGCTGAAAAAATCTGACTATCGCTGGGTTTCCAAATCACCACATTGCCCATCATAGCTGCACTTGCGGGTAAGTTTCCGGCGATGGCGGTAAAATTAAACGGGGTAATGGCGTAGATAAAACCTTCCAGGGGACGATATTCCACACGATTCCAAACACCTTCGGCAGATCCGGGCTGTTCCCCATAAATCCGTGCCATGAAACCCACATTAAAACGCAGAAAATCGATCAACTCACATGCGGCGTCTATTTCTGCTTGATGGATGGTTTTGGATTGTGCCAACATGGTCGCCGCATTTATTTTTGCCCGGTATGGCCCTGCAATGAGTTCTGCCGCCTTTAAAAATATAGCGGCCCTTTGTTCCCAGGCCATTGCAGCCCATGCTTTTCTGGAGTCCAAAGTGTTTTCAATGGCCTTTGTAACATGTTCTTTTTCTGCTATATGGTAGTGCCCCACAATATGCTTGTGGTCGTGCGGGGGCGATATGGGTCTTGTATTTCCTGTCCTTATCTCTTCATGTCCAATGTATAGGGGGATGTCTATTATTTCCTGAAAATAGGCTTTGTACTGCTTTAGGACAGCCTCTCTTTCCGGTGTGCCCGGAGCGTAGCTTTTAATAGGTTCGTTGTGTGCTGGTGGAACTTGAAAAAAACCTTTGCCCATGGTGTGCGTTTTAAGTGGAAAAACTCGTCCAAAGGTACTAAATGTATAACCGTTTTTAAATTAAATGGGATTAAATCGGCAATTAATTCAGCGCAAACGGCGCACTGAACCTGAAGGTAGGGACATACACCCTAAATTTCTCGGCAGAACTTAGGTTGACCATGTTATAGTAGCCTTTCATGGCCCCAATCGGCGATGCCAGAAGACAGCCCGAACTATAGGTATGGGACTCTCCGGGCCTTATTACGGGTTTTTTGCCTATAACGCCTTCCCCGTCCAATAGTTCCAAATCGTTTAACGAGTCGTAGATCTGCCAGTGGCGCGAGGTAAGTTGCACGGAATTTTTGCTCTGGTTTTCAATAGTTATGGTGTACCCAAATGCAAAATGCATCTTGTAGTTCTTGAAGAAAGTCCCCTCAAAACTCGTAAGAACGGAGACCTTTATGCCTTTTGTAACTTGCGTTGTCATAACCCGATCGTTATATTAGTTGTAATAAATTAAAAAATAAGGATTTAAAGATATATAAATATCCGGTTATTGTCTTGTTTTTTAAATAAAATAATGACTTAAAAAATGGTAATGAAAAGTCGTTTTTTAAGATATTGACCATTCATGATTTTTAAAATCCATAGCAAGATAGTCAAACAGGTTCGTATAAAGCAACGGAGTCTCTGTTTTTCGGTGTAACTATGATTTAACCTGATGTATATCAACCTATATGATTCCACTATGCCCTATCATCGAAAAATGGCCGAACGTTCAATTAATCATTTTAGGATATACGGTATGTGTACAGTGGAAGACTTTATCAGTTGCTTATAGTTCTTGAATTGACCGAACCTACGCCGATTATGCCATCATATATATCTCCAAAATTCCTATAATACACAAGTATCAGATAGTTGTTTTCCGTAAAGTGAAAATTTCCATCGACGGTATTCAGGTATACTTTCCCATCGTTTCCTTTCAATACGTACTTATAATTGTAGAACCCCTGTTTCAGTTTTATTACGGCTTCCATATTACCGTTTTTTTCGTTGTACTCCATTTTGTTCACTTCTTCCAAGGCATAGTTATTGAACTTTCCAAAAACATACACGTTATTTAAAGCAAGGTCTGCCGTATAGGGCAGGCTAAAATGTACCTTGGTATATTCGGCTTCGCGAGAATTGTCATCGCCTTGCAGGGTCCTGATTATAAAGTCTCCGTTGATGTCCGGGTAGTAGGTATAAGGTCTGTCATACCTATAATAATCGGTAAAAAGATAATGATTGTAGAGATCGGTGAGCTCTATGCGGGATATCGCCGAACTTGGCGCCCTGAGGTCTTTGGTATCAAAGTTGAAAAATTCATTTCCCCCGAAAAAACCCGTCTCTTGGTCATATTTATAGACCAACTCATTGCCCAGTGTAAACTGGGGGGCAATGTTGGTTATTGCCGTGGGCCAGCTATAATTTTGCAAGATGGCCACTTTTACCTCTTCTTTGGGATTTACCAGAGGAAAGCTATTTGGGTTTATGGTAAACTGCACCACTTGTTTCTCGTTAATGAATTCAAAATCCCTGGAACGTTTCACGACGCCGCCTACTTTCACTGCGTCCTTGTATACAATGAACCTTCGGGAGAATTGAAGTTCATCATGGGCATTATAGATCTCGATCAGATGGTTTCCACTTACTTTTAAACGGACGTTGTCATTGGGAATGGTCAATCTATAGTTCGAAAAAGATTGTAAGGTATTATAACTGTTGATGTAATCTACGATACGCTGATTGTCCGCACCGTTTAGGTATTGCGATTTTAGTAGTGAGGAGGGCGTCCAATCATAATCACAATGTACTATTTTGTAATAATAATCCTGTTCGCTAGCCGTGAGATCATCAAATTCCAAAGTGATGGTCTCTCCCAATTGAACGATGGGGAACTGGTCCTCCGTGGAGCCCCTAAATAGGATGGATTTTATATTTTCCGGAGGATTCACCTCTTCCCGTACCTGTGCATATAAGCAGGGAATAAAGAGCAAAGAGACGCTATATTTAAGATAAAGGTGCATTTATTCAATGTTTTTAAGGTAAAGGTAAACAAAATACATGCCTAAAAAATTCGCAGGTATTAACCCCTTAAATTTATGACCAATAATTATGAAAACTTTCTTTTAAGTACTAGATTTGCTTTAAAATTTGTTAACCTAAGGTCTACAATTATATGTCTAAAGACATTCGGATTAAAAAAGGCTTCAACATCAATCTTGTTGGAGCTGCGGAACAAACTACCTCCAAAGCCGTTTTAAGCAATGTTTACACAATAAATCCTCTGGATTTCCATGGAGTATCCCCAAAAATGTTGGCCAAACAAGGGGCTGAAATTAAGGCAGGGGAACCATTGTTTTATGACAAAAACAAGGAGGAAGTAATGTTCGTTGCTCCAGTGAGCGGGGAACTGGTCGAAGTGCAAAGAGGGCCCCGGAGAAAAATTTTAATGTTGAAGATCCTGGCCGATAAAGACCAACACCATGTTGAAAACAAGATTTTAAATATAGAAAGTTCATCCGCCCAGGACATAAAAACACATTTACTTAAATCGGGTTGCTGGCCTTTTATCAAACAACGCCCCTATGACATTATAGCCAATCCGCGCGTGGCTCCCAAAGCCATTTTTATTTCAGGCTATGCCACAGCGCCCTTGGCAGCCGATTTGGATTATGTTCTGAGGGGCAAGGAAAATGAGCTTCAGGCGGCCATTACCGCCCTTGCCAAATTAACCCCTGGCAAGGTACATGTGTCTGTGGGCAAATCATCCAATTCGCCATTGGCAAATCTTAAGGGAATGGAACTGCACAAGGTTTCGGGACCGCATCCTGCCGGCTTGGTGGGCACGCAGATAAATAAAATAGACCCCATAAATAAAGGTGAAGTGGTTTGGACGGTTTCCCCACAGGATCTGGTCATCATCGGAGAACTGTTATTGACGGGAAAATTTAATGCGGAACGTACCATTGCCTTGGTGGGATCTGCGGTTAAGGCACCACGATACTACAAGACTAAAATCGGAACGGAAATCGCCACCTTTTTATATGCCAGTGGTGTTAATATGAAAAACTTCCGTGTTATAAATGGGGACGTGCTTACCGGTAAAAAATCAAAACAAGATGGGTATTTGGGGTATTACAACAATACCGTGACCGCAATCCCCGAAGGTGACGATTATGAGTTTTTTGGTTGGAACAAACCCGTTTTCAATAAAATATCCGCAACGAGATCGTTGACCTTTTCCTGGCTTCGACCCAATAAAAAATACGATTTGAACACGAATACAAATGGGGAACATAGGGCGTTTGTGGTAACGGGAATGTACGAAGAAGTCTTTCCAATGGACATTTATCCGTTACAATTGTTAAAGGCCTGTATGATAAAGGATTTGGATGAGATGGAACAATTGGGACTGTACGAAGTGGCCCCTGAGGATTTTTCATTGACCGAGTTCGTATGCATTTCCAAACAACCGCACCAACAGATCATACGGGAAGGACTGGATTTATTATATAAAGAAATAGGATAAAGATGAGCTTGCAACTAAAGAGAAGACTCCACATTTTAAAAGACCATTACAAGGATAAAAAAATGGCCCCGGCGTTCAATGCGCTGCACACCTTTTTGTACACGCCCAACGAATCGACCCATTCGGGGGCCCACGTTCGGGGAGCCGATGATTTAAAGAGAACCATGAATACCGTAATCATGGCGTTGGTGCCCGTTCTTGTTTTTGGTATGTTCAATTCCGGTTACCAACATTATTCGGCAATAAATGGATTTCCCGCTAATTTTTCCATAAGGGATCATTTTCTTACCTGGGATAATTTTTTGATAGGTATTAAAACGGTGCTTCCATTGGTCATTGTATCCTATGGCGTGGGTCTGGCCATAGAGTTTTTATTTGCCGTCGTCAAGAAGCATGAGGTTGAGGAAGGTTATCTGGTAACCGGTATGTTGGTCCCCCTTATTGTCCCAGTGGACACACCCCTTTGGATGTTGGCCATAGCAGTTGCCTTTGGGGTGATCATCGGTAAGGAAGTTTTTGGCGGTACGGGCATGAATATACTGAATCCGGCATTGACAATAAGGGCATTTTTGTTCTTCGCTTACCCTACTTGGATGAGCGGTGACAAGGTTTGGGTGCACGGAGCTGTAGAGAGGGCCGGTACTTCGGACGCCATTTCAGGGGAAACCATTCTTGGTTATTTGGCACAGGGCAATGGGCACGAATTCTCATATTCGGTATCCGATATGTTCTTTGGGTTCATCCCGGGTTCAGTGGGCGAAACGTCCACATTCCTTATTTTATTGGGAGGTCTGTTCCTGATATTCAGTAAAATAGCAAGTTGGAGGATCATGGCAAGTGCTGTGATCGGGGCCTTGGTAATGGGGTTGGTGTTCAACGGAGTGGTAGGTGCAGGTTGGATAACGGAATCCAGTAAGTTTTATGGATTGATGTCATTTGCCTTTTGGAAACATTTGATCATTGGAGGCTTGGCCTTCGGAATCGTCTACATGGCAACGGATCCGGTAACCGGGTCACAGACCAATAAGGGAAAATGGATCTATGGATTTTTCATTGGATTCATCTCTGTTATGATCCGGGTATTCAACCCGGCCTATCCCGAAGGTGTTTTCCTCGCTATTTTGTTGATGAACGTTTTTGCGCCCACCATTGACCATTATGTGGTGAAGGGGAATATAAACAAACGTTTAAAACGTCTTAAAAAAGCCAATATATTGCCCAAGGATACCCACGGCAAGGAAGAAAAATTAAAAGTTGAAACAGTTTAGTCATGGCCATTAATACAGATAAGAACAGTTATACCATACTTTTTGCCGCAATTATGGTCATTGTAGTAGGTTCGGTGCTGTCATTCGTTGCCTCGGCTTTCAATGATAAGATCCAGAAAAACAAACGATTGGAAAAACAGCAGAATATCCTGTACGCCATGGGCATCAATGAAAATGAGGACGAGGGCAGTGTCAATTTTGTCCCTACGAATAAGGTAGCGGACGAATTTTCAAAATACATAAAGCAACAATTGGTCATCGAAGGGGATAAGGTCACGGAAGACAATGAAGCCTATTTAATAGATATAAAAAAACAGGAAACCGCAGCAAAAAGTGGTGCCGTTAGGAAATTGCCTCTGTTCATTGGAGAAAAAGAAGGTAAAAAATTCTACATTATCCCCATGTACGGCAAAGGCTTGTGGGATGCTATCTGGGGGTTTATTTCCTTGGACCAGGATTTAGTGGTCCAAGGTGTTTATTTTGACCATAAGGGAGAAACACCGGGATTGGGCGCAAACATAAAGGAACGCTTCTTTATGGACGATTTTGAAGGGGAAAACATTCTTAACGATTCCGAATTTATCGGTATAAAAGTGACCAAGGGAAATAACGACCCCACAAACAACACCAAAAACGACAATAAGGTGGATGCCCTTGCAGGGGCTACTATTACCGGTAACGGTGTAAGTGCCATGATAAAAGAAAGCGTTAACCTGTACAAAGGGTATTTGGAAAAAATAAAAGCTAAAAAATAAAAAATGGGACTACTTTCAAAAAAAGACGCCAATTTAATATTGGATCCATTGGCGGATACCAACCCTATTACCGTTCAGGTATTGGGCATATGTTCCGCCTTGGCAATTACCGCACAGTTAAAAGCTGCCATCGTAATGGCGTTATCCGTACTTTTCGTTGTGGCAATGGGCAATGTGGTTATCTCCCTGTTGCGAAATATCATCCCGTCAAAAATCCGGATCATTGCACAATTGGTTATTGCGGCGGCGTTGGTTATTATTGTGGACCAAATATTAAAGGCATATGCTTATGAGCTGAGCAAGACACTCGCCGTTTTTGTTGGGCTGATCATTACCAATTGTATCATTATGGGGCGTTTTGAGGCCTTTGCGCTGGGTAATGGTCCTTGGAGATCCTTCTTGGACGGTATCGGTAATGCGGCAGGTTATGGTCTGATCCTGATCGTCGTTGGGTTTTTTAGGGAACTTCTGGGCTCTGGCACGTTGTTGGGATTTAAAGTTTTGGGAGACCCCATTGAAAAAACCGGGCTTTATGCAATTGGGTACGAAAACAATGGATTTATGCTGTTGCCTCCAATGGCGTTGATCGTAGTCGGCATTATTATCTGGATACAACGTTCCAGAAACAGGGCCTTGATAGAAGAAAACTAATAGTTACTTAAATAAAGCTGTACGATGTTAGAACATATAGAATTATTCTTTAAATCCATATTCATAGACAATATGGTATTCGCCACTTTTTTGGGAATGTGTTCCTATTTGGCGGTATCTAAAAAAGTAGCTACGGCCGTCGGTTTGGGAGCTGCGGTCATCTTTGTATTGGCAGTGACCGTTCCTTTAAACTGGTTATTGGACCAATACCTACTAAAAGATGGCGCATTGGCTTGGTTGGGACCGGAATATGCCGATTATAACCTTAATTTTTTATCATTCATCCTTTTTATTGCCACTATTGCCACAATGGTGCAATTGGTAGAGATTGTAGTAGAGAAATTTTCACCGTCCCTATACAACTCATTGGGCATATTTCTCCCACTAATTGCCGTAAACTGTGCCATTCTTGGAGGGTCATTATTTATGCAGGCCAGGGAAATCCCAACCTTGGGGTTGGCTTTTAACTACGGTCTGGCCTCCGGGATAGGTTGGTTCCTGGCCATTTTGGCCATTGCCGCAATCCGTGAAAAGATTCGTTATTCCAATGTACCCGCCCCTTTACGTGGATTGGGTATAACGTTCATTATTACAGGTCTTATGGCCATTGGTTTTATGAGTTTTGGAGGAATGCTTACGGGTGGCGATGAAGCACCAAAAGAGGTTAAGGCAACCACCGTAAAAAAGGAAGACAAAAAGAAAACCAATAACAAGGAAGTTGAAAAAGGTTCGGTATCATATACCACCGCCATAAAAGAGTAAACATGATTTTAGCTACAAGTACTATTGGAACAATTATTATAACCGTAGTGGCCTTTATGGCATTGCTGTTATTGTTGGTGGCCCTTTTGCTTTTTACCAAAGAGAAGCTATCCCCGTCCGGCCCAGTTACCATTACCATTAATGGGGAAAGGAAATTACAGGTAGCTTCCGGAAATTCATTGCTTTCCACTTTGGGAAACCAGAAAGTTTTTCTTCCATCGGCCTGTGGGGGTGGTGGGACCTGTATTCAATGCGAATGCCATGTGCTTTCCGGAGGGGGTGAGGCACTGCCCACGGAAACACCACATTTTTCCAAAAAGGAACTGAACGAGGGTGTCCGGCTTGCATGCCAGGTAAAAGTAAAGCAGGATATGGAAATAACCATTCCCGAAGCGGTTTTCGGCATCAAAAAATGGCAGGGTACGGTAGTACGTAATTACAATGTGGCTTCGTTCATTAAGGAATTTGTGGTTGAAATTCCTGAAGATATGGGCTACAGAGCGGGCGGATACATACAGATAGAGATCCCGCCCTGCGAAATCAAATATTCCACCATAGATATAACCGCCCACCCGGAAGAACACGAAACCCCCGACAAGTTTAAGGCAGAGTGGGACAAGTTCAATCTTTGGCCATTGGTGATGAAAAACCCCGAAACCGTGGAAAGGGCCTATTCAATGGCTTCTTACCCCGCAGAGGGAAGGGAGATCATGTTGAACGTGCGTATTGCCACACCACCTTGGGACAGGGCCAAGAATGGTTGGATGGATGTAAATCCAGGAGTGGCTTCATCGTATATATTTTCGCTTAAAAAAGGCGATCCCGTTACGATTTCCGGACCGTACGGTGAATTCTTCATCAATGAATCAGAATCTGAAATGTTATATGTGGGCGGCGGCGCAGGGATGGCCCCAATGCGCTCGCATTTGTACCACCTCTTCAAAACATTGAAAACCAAGAGGAAAATAGCCTATTGGTATGGAGGCCGTTCCAAAAGGGAATTGTTCTATTTGGATCATTTTAAGAAGTTGGAAAAGGATTTCCCGAACTTTAAATTTTATCTGGCACTTTCAGAGCCCTTACCAGAAGATAATTGGAAAGTAAGGGAAAGTTTGGATGGCCCCGGTGACGGTTTCGTTGGGTTTATACACAACTGTGTTATTGATAATTATCTTAGCAAACACGAATCCCCCGAAGATATCGAGCTGTATTTCTGTGGCCCACCGTTGATGAACAAAGCGGTACAAAAAATGGGGGAGGACTTCGGTATTCCAGATGAACATATCAGATTCGATGATTTTGGAGGGTAATTTATTAAAAGTGAAAAACAGTCATTGATCATAGAACCGATATGTTGTATATCGGTTTTTTCTTAAGGAGCTATGTCGAGAGCGTTAACGGAGCAAGAACTGCATAATTTGGCGATGAATATTGTTGGCCGGCAGTTAGAGGCTGATGGGTATGAGTTTATGGGAGTTAATAGTATGCCTAAAAAAAATCCGCAGTTTGTTTGCCTTAAAGAAAAGCAATTGCATTTTATCGTTGTCCGCCCTGTTGTGCACTCAACCAATCCTAGGGAATATGATGAAGTGTTCATGCAAAAAATAAAGATACATGCGCTAGGGCAAGACGCTCGGACATATTACGCAGGTGTGGGTTTGGCAAATGCGGATGACCAAAAACTGCCTATATATCTAAATGAGCCTTATATTGTGGATTATGATGGACTTATTGAAATATAAAACAAATAAGATCGCTTTTATTGGCCTGTTTACAACGGTTTTGTCATGTAGGCCTTCGCAATCAAATTATATAAAAAATACGAGCAATGGTTCTGCCCAAGGCACTTCCTACCATATCACCTATTTGGCGGATAGGGAGTTGGATTTGCAAATGAAAATCGACTCTGTTTTTGAAGCCGTGGACAAGTCCATGTCCACGTACCGGGCGGATTCCGATATTTCGAAAATAAACAAGGGCGATTCCACCGTGGTAGTCGATCAAATGTTCCGGGACGTATTTGAGCTTTCAGCGGAAGTCAATCTGGCGTCAAACGGCTATTTTGACCCTACCGTAGGAGCCTTGGTAAATGCTTGGGGGTTTGGCCCCGAAAAAGAAATTGCGATGGATAGTAGTAAAGTGGACAGCCTTATGGAGTATGTCGGTTTTCAAAAAACAACCTTAAATCAAGATAATCGTATCAAAAAAACGAATCCCCATATATATTTGGATTTTAATGCCATTGCACAAGGGTACACCGTAGACCGATTGGTGCTTCTTCTAGATCAAAATGAAATTTCGGATTATTTGGTGGAAGTAGGTGGCGAGGTAGCCGCCAAAGGGGAGAACAGACTTAACCAAAAGCAATGGACTGTAGGGATAGAAAACCCACAGGAAGAGAGCAGTAGGAAATTAAAGGTAATAGTGCGGCTTAAGGACAGGGCACTTGCCACTTCGGGGAATTACAGAAAGTTTAGGATAGATGCCAAGACAGGCAATAAATACGTACATACCATAGACCCTATTACCGGATTTACAAAAAATTCAAATATACTGGCAGCCAGTGTTATCGGCCGTGCCTGCGCCAGGGCCGATGCCTATGCCACCGCTTTTATGGCTATGGATTTGGACGAGTCCATAAAATTATTGGTACAGCAAAAGGAATTGGAAGCGTACATCATCTACCTGGACAAAAACGGGGTCATTCAGGAATTTATGACCGATGGTTTTAAAAACCTTATAGTTCCTTAACCTGCATCATTTGTTTTCTTCCAAAGTAGGTAGTATCTAAAAGCGGTTCAATAATTACTGAATTATGGCGTTACCGAACGGTTCTGCTTTCCGTTCAGTTTTCTTTTGGGAAAAACCCAGAAAAAAGAATTTTCACTTCAATCCTTAACACAAAAATTAGTTGTCAAATAAAATTTTAGCCCTTTTTGACCAAAGGGATAATTTCGCCCTTTGCCAAACGATAGGATTCAATTTCTTTCTTGGAAAGTTGCACGGTATAATCCACTTCGGTTACCATAAACCCAATTCCCCGTAGTTTATCAAAATAATCCCTGCCGTAAACCCGCACATGGTCATACTGTCCAAAAATGCGGGCCCGTTCTTTCCGGTCCGTGATGGAATTGTCCTCAAAAGTGGTTTTGCGATTCAAGTCTTGCGGAATCTGGAAGATTCCCCAACCGTTGGGTTTTAAGATACGGTAAAGCTCTTGCATGGCTTTGGTATCATCGGGGATATGTTCCAGCACATGATTACATAAGATCACGTCAAAGCTGCTGTCCGCAAAAGGCAAATTGCAAATATCGGCCTTTACATCGGCCAATGGAGAATTTAGATCCGTCGTGGTGTATTCCAAGTTGGATAGCTTTTTAAAACGGACGTAGAATGCTTGTTCCGGGGCAAAATGCAATACGGCGAGCCTATCCCTAAAAAAGTTGGTTTCACGCTGTAAATAGAGCCATAAGAGCCTGTGGCGCTCCAAAGACAAGGTAGAAGGTGACAATACATTCTCACGGGGCTTTTCATAGCCATAGGGAAGAAAGCTCCGAAATTGTTTTCCATCAATAGGATCTGTAAACTTTGTTCCCTTGAACCATAAGGCCAACAGTGGCCTGGCTAGATAGCTCAGCCGAATCAGTACGGGTCTGGGGATGTGGTTAAGGATATATTTGAACAGTTTTTTCATTCTTTGGAACCCTTAGCTTTCATGTCACGGATTTGGAAAGGATTCAAATGTTTATCCCTGTAATTTTTTCTGACGGAATTCGTCCTCTTCGGTACTGCTTATACCCAAGGTATCATAAATATATTGAAAGGTGGACAGCAGTTCCGGTCTTCCGTTCACCAAGGCCACGTTGTGCTCAAAATGGGCACTGGGCTTCCCGTCTGCGGTAAGGATGGTCCAACCGTCCTTTAACTGTTTTATGCGGTGCGTGCCCATATTGATCATGGGTTCAATGGCGATCACCATGCCCTCCTGGAATTTTTTTCCACGTCCCCGTTTGCCGTAATTGGGCATTTCCGGGCCTTCGTGCAATTTTTTGCCCAAACCGTGCCCCACAAGTTCACGTACCACTCCATACCCATTATTTTCGCAATGGGTTTGTATGGCATAGCCCACATCGCCCACCCGATTCCCCAGTTTAAACTCCCGAATACCGGCATATAGGGATTCCTTGGTAACCCGGAGCAATTTACGGGTCTCCGGAGCCACTTCGCCTACCTCAAAAGTATAGGCATGGTCACCGTAATACCCATTTTTGAGGGCACCGCAATCTACCGAAATAATATCCCCGTCTTTTAAGGTATCTGCATTGGGAATGCCATGGACCACTTGGGCATTGGGACTCATGTTCAAGGTGTTCGGAAAGCCGTACATGCCCAAAAATCCTGGTTCCGCTTTTTGTTCGCGTATAAATTCCTCGGCCAATCTGTCCAAATAAAGGGCTTTTATCCCGGGCTTTATCTCAGCGGCCAACATTCCCAAAGTTCTGGAGACCACCAGGGCGCTTTCGCGCATCAGTTCTATCTCTTCGGCTGTTTTTAATACTATCATGTGGGCAAAGGTACGGGAATCCTTTAAAAAGTAGTTATAATGCTATTCATAACGTATTTAGAGGCCTTTTAAACTAAAGAACTTCGAGTCATGGCGTCGGGTTGGGGAACGCCCATTAGTTTTAGGATGGTTGGCGCGATATCGGCCAGGACACCGTCTTTAACACCTTTTATTTCCGGATCCACTACAATTAAAGGTACGGGATTGGTGGTATGCGCCGTATTGGGACTTCCGTCCGGGTTTATCATGGTTTCGCAATTGCCATGATCCGCTATGACCAAAGTGGTATACCCATTTTTTAGGGCGGCCGTAATTACCGATCGGGCACAGCTATCCACTGTTTCGCAGGCTTTTATAGCGGCATCCATATCGCCCGTATGGCCAACCATATCCGGGTTGGCAAAATTGAGGCATACAAAATCGACCTTTCCTTTTTCCAGTTCCGGTACAATGGCATCCCGGATCTCAAAGGCACTCATTTCCGGTTTCAGGTCATAGGTGGCCACTTTTGGCGACGGGCAAAGAATGCGTTCCTCGCCTTCAAACGGAATTTCCCTGCCGCCGTTAAAGAAAAACGTAACGTGGGGGTATTTTTCCGTTTCGGCGATCCGGATCTGCTTTTTTCCCGCATTGGCCAGCACTTCGCCCAAAGTCTCACTAATGTTATCCTTATCATAGACCACATGGATGCCTTTAAAGGAATCGTCGTAATTGGTTAAAGTAACATAATAGAGCGGTAATTTGTGCATATTTTCTTCATGGAAGTCCTTTTGGTGCAACACTTGGGTAAGTTCCCTGCCACGATCGGTCCTGAAATTGAAGAAGATCACTACATCGTTTTCTTTAATTTTGGCCAATGGGCTGCCCTGAGTATCTGTTAAAACTATGGGTTTGATGAATTCGTCCGTAACCCCGGCATCGTAATTCTTTTGTATGGCTTCGGCAATATTTTGGGTTTTTTCGCCAATACCGTTTACCAGAAGGTCATAGGCCAATTTTACCCGTTCCCAACGTTTGTCCCTGTCCATGGCATAATAGCGGCCAATCACGGTGGCCAGCTTTGCTTTCTTGCCAGAAAGGAATACGTTAAGATCTACTAAAAAACCTTTGCCACTTTTCGGATCCACGTCCCTACCGTCGGTAAAAGCGTGCACAAATACGTTATCCAGGCCATAGTTTTCGCTAGCTTCTATCAGCCCTTTTAGATGTGATACATGGCTATGTACCCCGCCATTACTGTAAAGCCCTAAAAAATGTACGGCTTTATGGTTTTCTTTGGCATGCAAAAAGGCCGCTTTCAGCACTTTTTCGTCCTTGAGCGTATTTTCCTTTACCGCCAAGTTTATTTTGGCCAAATCCTGATATACGATGCGTCCCGCTCCCAAATTCATATGTCCTACCTCGCTATTGCCCATTTGCCCCTCGGGAAGTCCCACGTTCATCCCGTCGGTCAACAGGTTGGCGTTGGGGTAGTTTTTGTAAAGCGAATCTATAAAAGGGGTTTTTGCATTGTCCACTGCGGAGACTTTCGGATCGGGGGATTTTCCCCAACCATCCAAAATCATCAATACTACTTTTTTGTTCATCTTGAAAATCTTATTTCCAATACAAAAATAGGTTGATTTGCCAAGTATAGCTAAAATTTGGGCAGTCTTTTTTATACAATCCCGGATAATGCCGCACGAGCTTTAAATTTTTGCGGACCCGATTTCCAAAATGTTAAAAATGTGTTATTTAACAGCTATCCGTGAAACAAATTTTCCGAGAAACAGTCTCTTATTTTATCAACTTAAAATAAATACAGTCATCATGAAAAGAACAATTTTAACCGTAGCCGCAGTTATACTGCTGGCGGTTACCGGCACTAAAGCCAAAAACAGTATGGACAGTTATGGTTTTGCCCCGCCCGTGGCAACCAGTAAAAGTGGGGAAATCAATTCCTTTTGCAAGGCTATTTTAAAAGGGGATATTGAAACCGTAAAAAGTTTAATAGCCTTGGGGGAAAACGTCAATCAAAAATCCTTGGGGATGACCCCGGCAATTTTTGCCGCACGGTATAACAGGGCGGAAATATTACAATTGCTCATTGAAAATGGGGCCGACCTTAACATTAGGAGCGATAAGGGCTATACGGCAAAAAAACAGGCTGAAATTTCCAATGCAAAGGAAGCATTGGCGGTCATAGAAAGCAGCTTAAAGGGATAGGGTGGTTTGTGCATCGATCAAAAAAAAGGGCCATTGAAAATACCAATGTCCCTTTTTTTAAATATTGGTTGGTTTAAGTTGATGCCCCCCACAATACAAGGGGCATTTAGTGATAATTAGAAATTAAATCCCGTGAAGGCTCTGTAGAAAAACGCATACATGGCCATAAATAACATAAATACACAAAAAATGGAGTAAATTTTTAAAAAAACCACTACAAATTCCGGTTTACAGTTCTCGAACGCCTCTGCGTAGATGTTTTTAAAATGTGCCACTGTTCCCATATAGTTCTGTCTAAATTTATACTCGCCAAAAGCTATAAGGGGTTAAATCTTGATTGGATAAAGATTTGAAGGAATATCAAATGTAATAAAATAAAAGGGAATCACCCAATGTTTTCATTAAAAACATTATTGTTGACCTCTGTACTTTTCTATGGACTCTTTTATTTTTCCTATTCTATTTTCCGGATCGGGGTGGGTGCTCTGAAATTCGGGGACACGGTTGGGGCCTGCGGACGCTTTTAGGATTTGCATTACCATTATCATCTCATTGGGGTCGTAACCAGATTGTATCATGAACAGCACGCCCAGATCATCGCTTTCCAATTCATCGCCCCTTCCATTTTTCAATAAGGTATTTTGTCCGATGCTGCCCACAATATTCCCCGCATCGGCACCCACGGACGCCCCCATGGTCACGGTTTGCCAAAAGCTGCCCTCTGCGATACGTTCGGCGGAATGCCTGCCGATGACATGGCCGATCTCATGGCCCAAAACGCCTGCCAACTGGGCTTCATTTAATTTAGAAAACAGGGCATAGGTAATGAACACCTGACCGCCGGGAAGTGCAAAGGCATTTATGGTGCGCTCGTCGGCCAACAAATGAAAATCGTATTGGTAAGGGGTTTCTCTGGCAATACTGTTTTCCACAAGTTTATTACCAACCACATCTACATAAGATTGCAAGCGATCGTCCAGATACAGACCTCCATGTTGTTGGGCAATTTCCGGGGTGCTTTGCAGGCCAATGGCAATTTCCTGCTCCGGGGTCATGTTAATGTTCTGAACCCTATTGGTATATGGGTTTTTCTCACTGTTGCCACAACGCTGCACAAAGGCAAAGGCCACAATGGCCAAGCCAATAAAAATGCGGACTTTCCAACTACCTCTGTTCATGGCAAAAAAAGATTATATATGCAAACAAGATACAAAAAACGCCTATAAAAGATCTGGATTTATATCCAAAATATTATCGGTGATATACGTTCTTAAAAACCCGGTGGTAAAATGCCCGCTCCCTAAAAAATCTTCTTTTTGCAACAACTGAAGGATATTTTTTTTCCTGAACTCGGTAAGCATGTTAATTGCTGTGGGCGCATAGCTGTAATGCCAGGGTTCGTATTTAAAGCCCCTTCTTTTGGGAGAATCGGTATATACCAGATAAAAATTGAATTTCCTTGAATTTTCGTCCAACCACTTTTTAAAATTTTCGAACGGCCCACCTTTCCCGAATTTTTCCGGATCCAGAAAGTCGCCACTTATCCTTGGGTACCCATCGATGATATCGATATCCGTGCCCCAATGATGGCGGCTTGTGCCGGGAATGGTGGAGTATTCTATAATCTTGTCTATGGCCTTCATGGGGGGCATTCCATTTTCTTCGGTGTACTGTTGGTATTTTCGTTCCCAAATGGCTTCCTGCTGATAAAAGTCCCTGTAGCTACTGACTATTTTTATGTTGAACCCATCGCCATAGGCGGCTTTTTTCATTTCCAAAAAGGCATCTTGGGCAGATTCCCGCAGGTTGATATCCTTACCGAAAAGTGCAATTTTTTCCTTGCCCATCAATTCCGCTGTGGTGTATAGACCGCTCTGGGGAAGTACCAGACCGGGCATTAAGCTAAGTGCCAATCCGGAGGCACCACTCTTTTTTATAAAGGACCTTCGTTGCATAGGACTATATTATTTTTTTGTGCATCACATAATGCGGGCCAACCCCAACAACATCAAAAACGTTGCCAACTATAGTATACCCTGATTTTTTGTAAAAGGGAACCGCAATTTCACGGGCGTTCATCCAAACAAAAGTTTTATTTTTTGTGCGTAACCGCTCTTCCCCAAAGGTAAGAAGTATTTTTCCAAATCCCATGCCCTGGTACGCATCCAGTACCGCCATACCCCGAAGTTGCCCTGCATTTGTAAAATGGTGTTCCGGATGGTCATTTTCCAAAAAGGAGGCCACGCCTATGAGTTGGCCCATGTAAAAACAACCCAAATGAAATGTGGTTTCTAGGTAATCCCCCGCAAAGGCACAGGATTCTAGCGGTTTCCCCGTGCGCAAAACAGGATGCCTTACGGCATAGGTTTCTTCCGCACCTATGGTTTTTATCTCAAGTTTGTTTTTTAAGGGGGTATCCATTAAAACCACTGCTTTTAATGGAACTAAAAGTACTTAAAATTGAGGAATGCGGTATTTTTTTCTGATTTTTATAGTGTTGTGGTCTTGTTTTTTTTTGATGAATTGCAATAGAAATACCAATGAATAGTGGTGTCCGGTGAAGTGTCCCGATCTGGCGGGAGGTATTCTATGGTTGGATACGGGCACCCGCAACAAAGCTGGTCTCTCCGCAAAAATATTGATAATAGTTGTCTCGCCCCATTGCTCCACAACGCCCTCATCGGACACATTGCAGATATGCTTGAGCATGAGCAGTCCAACCATAAGGCGTATGGGCTTTGCGGGTCGTCCCTGGTTTTCGCTGTACAAAGGCAAAAAGGCATCTTCGAATACATGCCAATGAACAATCTACCATGGTAAAGATTAGAAAGTGTGGTTTTATTTGATCGTGTATTTTGTAGCCTTCATTATATAACATGATATAGAGATACACAATTGTAATGTTGTTGCTTTATGTTCGGTTTGCTCTGAGACCATAAATTTCGTGACAAAGCACCGTTCCCTATTAAAGGCAAAAACCTAGTGCTGCAAAATTGTTTCTTAGTAAACCTCTAACTCTCCGGTGCCAAGACCACTTCCAAGCCGTTTAGCGATTCAGTAATATGGATCTGGCAACCCAAACGGCTATTGTCCTTTACATAAAACGCTTCGGAAAGCATGGCCTCTTCCTCATCCGACTTTTCGGGAAGTGAGTGGTTGGAAGTCACATAACATTGGCAGGACGCACACATGGCCATACCGCCGCACACGCCAATAGTGCCCTCAGGGGCTAACTCGTAGGAGCGTACCACTTCCATTAAATTCATGTTCATGTCCGTGGGGGCATCTATTTCATGCACTACACCGTCCCTATCGGTAATTTTCAGTCTTATGTCGGTCATGGATTCTTGGCCCGGGAGGTCTTGTAAAAAATTGGTAAACTATTAATGAAGTGTCTTATGCTGGCGTGTTACGAATACGGTTTTAACTGATATTGATAACCTCTTCTATTTGGGGGGCATACTTTTTAATGGTCATTTCCACCCCGCTTTTAAGGGTCATTTGGTTTACGCTGCAGCCCACGCAGGCACCTTCCAACTTCACCTTTACCGAAGTATCGTTATCTATGGAAATCAGTGAAATATCACCGCCATCGCTTTGCAAAAATGGGCGAATCTCATCTAAGGCCTTTTCAATGTTCAATCGAAGCTCTTCCGTTGTCATGCTTATTTCTTTTTAACTGCCGAACAACCGGCCATTGTGGTTATTTTAATGGCTTCCGTTGGGGGCAAATCCATGTTTCTGTTTACCACCTCTTGCACCACATTTCTTGTAAGTGCCTCAAAGGCGGCTTCTATTGGCGTTGCAGTTTGCATTGCTGCGGGCCTACCTACATCCCCGGCCTCACGAATACCCTGCACCAAAGGTATCTCTCCCAAAAACGGCACATTCATGTCTTTAGCCAAATGTTTGGCTCCTTCCTTCCCAAAGATATAGTATTTGTTATTGGGAAGTTCGGCAGGTGTAAAATACGCCATATTCTCCACAATTCCCAAAACGGGCACATTAATGGCCTCTTGCTGAAACATGGCCACGCCCCTGCGGGCATCGGCCAATGCCACCTCTTGGGGGGTGCTTACCACTACCGCACCGGTAACGGGCAAGGATTGCATGATACTGAGGTGGATGTCGCCGGTACCGGGAGGCAAATCCAACAACAGAAAATCCAATTCTCCCCAATGCGCATCAAAAATCATCTGATTTAAGGCTTTGGAAGCCATAGGCCCGCGCCATATAACGGCCTGATTGGGTTGGGTAAAAAACCCTATCGATAATATTTTTACCCCATGACTTTCTATTGGTTTCATTTTGGATACACCTCCAATAGTGGTTGCCAATGGTTTTTGATGCACCACATCGAACATCATTGGGATAGATGGCCCGTAAATATCGGCATCCAACAAACCTACTTTAAAGCCCATTTTAGCTAAGGTTACGGCTAGGTTGGCCGTAAGCGTGGACTTGCCTACACCCCCCTTACCGGAAGCTATGGCAACAATGTTCTGAATGCCCGGAATGGCCTTGCCCTTTATCTCGTTGACCTTCGGTTTTGCAGGAGCATCTACTTTTAAATTTACGGTGATCTTGGCCTTTTCATACACACGGGCATGTATGGTCTTCAGGATCTCTACTTCTGTTTTCTTCCGCGCCTGCAGGCTTGGATTATTGATGGTGATATCTACCACCACCTCATCCCCAAAAACCATTACATTGGTAACCGCACCGCTTTCGACCATATTTTTTCCTTCACCGGGAACGGTTATTTCGGCTAATGCTTTTAGGATATCTTTTTTGTCTATTTTCATCCGCTTATGGACTGGTTTTCAGATTTATTAAAACTAATTCTAAATTACAAAGATACGGTATCCAAGTGAGATTCGGAAGCTTCGAAATTGAAAAGGAACCTATGCCAATTAATGCGGTTCTACTTGTGAAAAACAAGTTTATTTCTTTTATAATTTGGGCTCATACTGATAATCCATTCCGCTTAATTCTTTTGCCGGATCCCAAAAATGTCTTTCAAAATCCACGATTTGATTGTCTGCCACCGCAATACCTTCATTCTCTAATAATTGCCTCATTAAATTGGAACCCAAAAAATGGTGTTTGCCCGTTAACAGGCCTTTTCTATTGACAACCCGATGAGCCGGCACATCTTCTATAGCGTGCGAATTGTTTAAAGCCCAACCCACCATCCGTGCACTTCTGGCCGTTCCCAGATATTTGGCAATAGCACCATAGGAGGTTACCCGACCATAGGGGATCTGCCTGGCCACCTCATATACTTTTTGAAAAAAGTTCTTGTTCGCTGTAGTGGTCATTTGTAAAAAATACGAATTATGGTAATGGCCAAAAGTACCACCATAAGCACACTTAGAATATAATTGGCATTTTTAGAAAAGGCATGTGTTTTTGCTTCAAGTCTGTAGAAGTACACGGTGTACAGATATAATACGGAAAAAGTGCCCATGCCTGCGGCCAAAATAAAGGTGAGGATATCCGCTAGCTGGAACTTAATCCAACCCGAGGCATTCCACATGGCGTTTAGACCACTGTAATAGGGAATGGTCAATAAATTGACCGCCGCCAAAAAAGCCCCTTTAAAAAAACTGTTCTTCTTACTAACCCGAAGTACCTTAACTTCCTTTTTCTTCGAATTTTTGGCCTTTACAAAAAAGTAAACGGCGAAAAAAGCAAACACCAAAAGTGCAGCTTTCAACAAAAAATCAATAATCTCGGGATTTCTAAATAGGAATTTAGAGATTAAGACGGCAATGTAAGCCTGAAATACAATGGTTGCGGAAACCCCCAAACTAAAAATAATGCCGTTTAGTTTTCCCTTCTCCACACTTGTTTTTGCCGCATTAAGATTCAAAAGACCTGGAGGTACCGTAACCATGAAGGCCGCGGAATAGGTTGCAAAAAAAAGGATCAATAAATGTTGCATGGCTATGAGATCTTAAACTGGATATAGGTAATTGGTTTTCCTTGAACAAGATACTGATTTTCATAAAAAGTCTGTATTCCTAGCACCTCTTTTGGGCTTCCTTCATTTTTATACACGTCGTGGTTGGCATAGCATACCGCCAGCCCCAGCCCATGGAGCAGTCCTAAAGTATAACCGTGCATAAACTCACTATCGGTTTTTAGATGCAACAAAGCACCGGGTTTGAGTACCTGTTTATATTTTTCCAGAAATTCCCGGTTGGTCAATCGGTGCTTCGTTCGTTTGTATTTTATCTGGGGATCCGGAAATGTAATCCAGATTTCCGACACCTCTCCCGGCGCAAAAAGCCGGTCTATAAGCCCTATTTCCGCTCGAAGAAAAGCCACATTATTTAATTTTTTTTTTAAGGCCGTCTTTGCGCCATGCCAAAAGCGGGCTCCTTTAATATCGATTCCAATAAAATTTTTATGCCCTTCCGTAACCGCAAGTCCAATAGTGTATTCTCCCTTACCACAACCCAACTCTAAAACAATGGGATTATCGTTCTTAAAAAAGGTTTTCCATTTTCCTTTTAAAGAAAAAAGCCCTTGTACCACTTCATCCCGAGTTGGCTGGATGACATTTGAAAAGCTTTCATTCTCTTTAAACCGTTTGAGCTTGTTTTTGCTCCCCATACTATTACTCATTAATTGTGTGGGCAAAGCTACGGAAATATTGGGATGCCAAAAATCCACTTCTCATACATTTGCCCAAGAACCCAAGCGGCTTTGGATGGTCTCAATAAAAAGTTATTGAAAGCGACCTTATTGGCCCATAAATGTCCCCGCAACAAGCATCAGGGAATTATTTAGGTTCAGTGCTAAATTTAAATGAAGTATTAGAGGCGTATTTCTCTCCGGGATTCAATACCACAGAGGGAAATTTCTTTTGATTGGGTGAATCAGGATAGTGCTGGGTTTCAAGGCAAAATCCCGTTCTTTGCGCATAGGTCCCTCCACCTTTTGCGGGTAATGTGCCATTCAAAAAATTTCCGGTATATAGCTGTACCCCGGGTTCGTCCGTGAACACTTCCATAATTCTACCACTTTCCGGATGGCGCACCCTTGCAGAAAGTCTAATACCTGAGTTTGGATTGTTGAGTACCCAACAATGGTCGTACCCCGATCCCTTTTTAAGTTGGTCATGATCCTGTGCAATATCCCTGCCAATGGTTTTGGGCTCTCTAAAATCGAACGGGGAACCGTCCACTGGTGCAATTTCACCTGTAGGAATCAATGCTCTGTCCACTGGGAGGTATGCGTCTGAATATAAGGTAAGTTCGTGATCCAGAACGGTTTTTGAAAAATCGCCCGAAAGGTTAAAATAAGAATGTTGGGTAAGGTTGACAATGGTTTTTTTGTCAGTAGTGGCCTCGTAATGGACGTCCAAACTATTGTCGTCTTTCAAGGTATAGGTAACGGAAACGGATAAATTCCCAGGATATCCTTCTTCCATATCCTTACTATTGTAGGTTAACCGCAGGGATGCCCCATTCCTTTCCTTTTCTGGGAAGGCATCCCAAAGGACTTTGTCGAACCCTTTTATCCCCCCATGCAGATGGTTTACGCCATTATTTGCCGCCAAAGTATATTCCATTCCTTCAAGACTGAATTTTGCGTTGGCGATGCGGTTACCATATCTGCCAATGATCGCCCCAAAATATGGATTGCTTTGGATGTACTGTGACAGGGAATCCAGGCCCAGCATAATGTCCTCGGAAATGCCCTCATTATTGGGTGCCTTCAATGAAACAATTATACCCCCATAGGTTATAATACCCACTTCCATGCCACTTTGATTTTTTAGCGTATAGCGATCTACCTTTTTGCCATCTGGCATCGTTCCAAAATCATCCGCCTCAATAGTTGCTTTTTCCCCCAAAGACCTTGTACCCATATTTTCCTCTTTGTTACTGTTCTCTTTTTGGTCCTTGCACCCTGTAGCCATTAAAACTAGAAATACAAGACCAAAAGTATAAAAATAGTGTTTTAAAAAATTCATGTCGTTAGTATTTGATTGGTCTAAGACCGTTTTGAAACAAATGGCACTATTCCTTATTGGCGTCCATCCTATCCCTAAATCCCCTTATAGTCGTCTATTGTAAATCATAATAGGTTCTATTTCCACAATATCGGCAAAATCTTCCATATATTCTGTTATTATTCCCTGACTATAGGTAAAGTATGATGGTTCTCCGTTAAAAATCCATATTGTGCCACAATTTTCAGATTGGGTTATGGTTCACGGATAACCCTTAGGCGTTTACGCTGTCTTCCGTATGGGCCACCGGTCAAGGCCAAAGGCTCACCAATGGCCTTCATGGAAGCCAATGACAAGCCAAACATATCTATGCGAATATTTTTATCGATCTGGGACCTATTGTCCTTTTTGCCAAAAACGGATATTATCATTTTCCCCTAACCTTCAATATAATTTAAAGGGTATTTGAACAAAATAAAAAAAATCTTGAAATTTTATATTTTACCTCACCCGAAACTGCCAAAAAAGGCAGCTCCGACCTCTCCCAAGGAGAGGTTATTTGGAAACCTCGAGGCAAAGCCGTCGAGGAATTTTTAGACTAAATAACAAGGAACTGACCCCCCCAATACAAACCCGACAATTGCCCAATACTCTCTGTTCCAAAACGAAGGCCACGATAAAATCGCAGCCTTCTAACTCAAAACTAACTCAAAAAAAACAAGTGGTCAACCATAAATTGACCCGAACAATTAAAACAAAATGATTATCCAATTAAGAACCATATCTTTATTTCCTGTTCCCATAAATATTAAAAATAGGGGTGTTAAATTTAAAGTGTTTTTTGCACACCTAAAATAAAGAAAAATAGGGTTGCTTTGCAAATTGTTTTAGCACTAATTTGTTTTATATCTATTTTTAAGGCCGTTTATAACCTTTAACCTAATGATTTATCGTGAAATAAGCACTTAAACCAACTGATTTTGCCCGTTCAACCAATTTAAAAAAACGCGGAATCTTTATTGTATTAAAAGAAATAAATAACTTAAACGTATTTGTGGGTAAGTTTTTTAACTTGCATTAAAAAATAGAGTTTTGCCAAATAAGTATAATAAGGCGGATAGGTTTCTGCTTGCGGTAGATTGCATTATCTTTGGTTTTGACCATGAGAGTTTAAAAGTTCTTTTGGTTAAACGGAAAATAGAACCGGAGCTCTGAAAATGGTCCCTAATCGGGGGGTTTTTGAAAAAAGCGGAATACCTGGACCAGGCCGCCGCACGGATTCTGCATCATCGTACCGGGCTGCAACATATCTATATGGAACAGCTTTTTGCTTTTAGCAAAATTGATCGGGATCCCGGGGAAAGGACGATTTCCGTGGCCTATTATGGCTTGGTGGATGTTGCCGCCCACAACAAGGACTTGATTCATTTGAACTTTGCCCACTGGTTTGAACTGAGCACCGCACCAAAGCTTATTTTTGACCATGGCCAAATGGTGGAAAAAGCAATAGCCAGATTACAGCGAAGGGCTAGGAGCAAGCCCATTGGCTTTGAACTATTACACAAAAAGTTTACCATGCGCCAACTACAAACACTGTATGGGGCCATCCTAAATAAAAAGTCTGGATAAGCGTAATTTTATAACCAAGGTAAATGCAATGGACATCCTTATAAAGTTAGATGAAAAAGATATGACCGTTTCCAGAAAGGGAGTTTACCTGTTTATGTTCGATAAAGGGAAGTACGATCTAAAAACGGAGGATGGTTTTAATTTTAAAATATAGCTTCCATTTAACTATCTTATATTTTGTCTCAAGTATCATTTGTCCGATGCCGAACGGGTTCCCCAATTAGAGATATGGCCGAATTTAAAATACCCATTTTAATCATTATACTCCCTTGGAATGGCACGATAATGCCCGTGCTTAATTTTATGTAGTCCCAACAATCACTGAAATTAACGGGCCCAAAGTATTATTATTTCCTTTTTTCTTTATATAATTCTTTTAAAAACAATAATTTAGCGGCTTGTTATGCAACAAATAGATCTGGATGTCCTTAAATAATTTAAGGAATAATCGAATGAAATTAAAGCACCTCCATAGAGCCACATTTTGGCTTGGCCTCATTGGTATCCTGGTTTTTATTGCCGACTTTGGTTTTGCGCAGGACCAAGCATTGGAAACTATGCTGAACGGTTATTATTTTATTGTTCTGAGCTTAGGCATTATATCAACGACACTGCGGTATAAGGCCAGGAATAGCCCTAGAAAAGGAAAGGTGTTCTTTTTTGACTCCCTGACCGTACTGTTTACCCTGGGGGTATTTTATGTTCATTTTTTTAATGTGCAAAGCTTGGATCCCCAATCCGTTTTATACAATGACAATTGGATAAAATTTGCCATTGTATTTACATTTATCCGGGAATTCTCGGAAATCAGCATTAATTATAGGAGGACCTTTTTAAACCCTGCGCAATTGTTCATCATAAGTTTTTTGTCCATAATTTTTTTGGGTGCATTGCTTTTAATGTTGCCAAAGGCCACTTATAACGGGATTTCATTTCTAGATGCCCTATTCACCTCCACCAGTGCCGTTTGCGTAACCGGCCTCATTGTGGTTGATACCGGCAGTTATTTCACGTCCTTCGGACAGACCCTTATTATGTTGCTCATACAGATCGGGGGGCTGGGCATCTTGACCTTTGCAAGTTATTTCAGCTATTTTTTCAAAGGGGGGGCTACCTATGAAAACCAACTTGCCCTTAGTGATATGACTAATTCAAAAAAACTGGGCGAAGTTTTTTCTACCTTAAAACATATCCTCATCATCACGTTCAGTATAGAATTTTTTGCCGGCCTGTTTATTTACACCAGTATCCCACCAAAAATTTTCAATTCGTCGTTCGACCAACTTTTTTTCTCCATGTTCCATGCCATATCGGCATTTTGCAATGCAGGATTTTCCACTTTGCCCAATAACTTATATGAAAATGGTTTCCGGTTTAATTACTACTTGCACCTGATTTTGATCCTTACCTTTGTGCTCGGTGGTTTGGGCTTTCCCATTGTGGTAAATCTTATCAATTATATAAAATACAAAGTGACCACCCTCCTTTCAATAGTTAAAAGAAAACAGAACTATAGGCCTTGGGTATTGAATATAAATAGTAGGATCACACTCATCACAACGATTTCATTGACTGCCATGGCCTTTGTTTTTTTCTATGTTACCGAGTACAACAACACACTTGCCGATCATAATGGGTTTGGCAAAATCGTGACCGCTTTGTTTAGTGCCACAACGCCAAGAACGGCGGGTTTTAATTCTATAGATCCCACTGCCCTGAATTTTTCCACGATAATGATGATCTTTCTTTTAATGTGGGTCGGGGCATCTCCCGCATCTACCGGAGGTGGAATTAAAACCAGCACATTTGCCATTGCCACCCTCAATATTTTGAGCTTGGCCAAAGGAAAATCAAGGATCGAGATCTTCAGAAGGGAAATTGCCGATATTACGGTCCGTAGGGCATTTGCAATTATCTCACTATCATTGATCGTCATTGGGCTGGCAGTGATACTGATATCCATTTTCGACAGTAATAAAAGTTTGATGGACATAGCCTTTGAGTGTTTTTCCGCCTACGGCACCGTAGGATTGAGCCTGGGCATAACAGCCACCCTTAGCGACCTGAGCAAATTAGTGATCATTGTTGTTATGTTCATGGGCAGGGTAAGCACGCTTTCCATCATAATAGCGGTTTTTAGGAAAATAAAACATAAGAATTACCGGTATCCAACAGAAGAAATTACAATAAACTAAAGCATTGAACACATGAAATTCATAATTGTAGGACTTGGGAATTTTGGGGCATCCCTTGCCCAAAAATTGACCGCACAAGGCAATGAGGTCATTGGTATTGACACCAGCATGACCAAGGTGGACAGTTTTAAGGAAAAAATATCCCATACCATTTGCATGGATGCAACCGACGAGTTTACCGTCTCTGGCCTGCCATTGAAAGATACCGATATCGTGATCGTGGCCATTGGGGAAAACCAAGGGGAAAATGTTATGACCACCGCCCTATTCAAAAACCTACAGGTAAAAAGATTGATCAGTAGGGCCATAAACCCTTTGCATGAAAAAGTGCTGCAGGCCATAGGCGTGGATGAAATTGTGCACCCAGAGGAAGAAACCGCCGAACGCTGGTCCAAAAAATTATGCCTTAACAATGTTATTGATTCCTTTGAACTGAGCGACGACTACAGCATCATTGAGGTGAACGTTCCAAAGGAATATATAGGAAGTACCATTAGGGACGTCCGTTTTAGAAGCAAATACAACCTTTTGGTACTGACGACCATAAAAAAAGCCGAAGTAAATGTTATCATAGGCAAAAAAAACACCCAATCCAAGGTTCAGGGTGTTGCAACACCGGAATTAGTTTTAGAAGAGACAGATATTTTGGTCCTGTATGGCTCCAATAAAGACCTGCAGATCTTCTTAAAACAGAAAGGGGAATGACAGAAAAAGAAAAAATGCTCACGGGGGCATTCTATAATTCGAGAGACCCGGAATTGATCGCCATGTACCATCATGCCCGAAAGTTGACCAAGGAATATAATGATACAGACTCTGGGCAGACAGAAAGAAGGGATGCAATTTTAATGTCTCTCCTTGCTTTCAAAGGGGCCGGGGTCTGGATCGATCCTCCCTTTTTCTGCGATTACGGAGAGAATATATCCATTGGCGGGAATACATTTATAAATACGAATTGCATTTTTTTGGATACGAATAAAATTACCATTGGAAAAAACGGACTTATAGCCCCCTATGTACAGATTTATACGGCGACCCATCCCTTAAAAGCATCTGAAAGAATCATTGAAAACGAGACCGGATCGGTTTATTTAACCGCTACAAAACCTGTAACCATAGGCAATAATGTATGGATCGGTGGAAATGCCATTATTTGTCCGGGCGTTACCATTGGAAATAATGTGACCATTGGTGCGGGGAGCGTAGTGACCAAAGATGTCCCCGATAACGTTTTGGCATTTGGGAATCCATGTAAAGCAGTGAACGGATTATAAAATATGCACTCATTAAAACCAATACCCCAAACTGAAAAAGATAGTGTCTCCATTGCGCTCGGGAGACCAAGTGTACATAACCTGTACCGGGCCTAAAAAAGATTCCAAGCCATACCCTAGACCATAACCCGAAAAATTAGGTGGCGTAAACCATTCCCCTGTCCTAAAAATATCGTCTTCAACGTTTGCATAATTGGCGGAAAACATAAAGTGGTTTTTTGGGACAAACTCATAATCAATTCTGCTATAAGCCTTTACATAACTATTTCCTGGCAACCCCAGAAAATCATATCCCAAAAAAGGCACAAAATTATTGATCATATCGGTGCCATAACCCCCCAAAACAAAATCCAAAGAGGCAACTTCCGAGATTCCCAATTTAAAACCTCCCTCTGTTTCAATGTTAATGGATAAATTCCTTCCCAATGGAAACGCCGCACCCATGCGGGCCTTAGCTATTGAAAATTCCTTGAAATTATCATTATAGTCGGATGAATACAGATATAAATGAAAATCCCCGTTAAAATAAAGTCCTCTGGTCGGAAAATATTTATCGTTGTACGTGTCCAAAATAAGTCTGCCATACGTGCTGAAATAATTGCTTTTTTCAAATAAGGTCCTTTCATCGGGGCTATTTCCCAATGTTGGGTCGTTTTCATCCAAAAGCTGGTTCAAAGTCCTTGTGCTATATTTTAAGAATTTGTGCTCTAACCCAAGCATAAAGGCAAATTCTTCCCTTACCACGGTTTGAAGGTAAATCTGATTGGTCAGATCGGTAACGTCCAGATTGATATTGCTGATATTGGTATCATCCCTACCCTGAAAATTGGACTGTATCAGATCATAGTTTACTTCTTTTTCAAAATCATTGAACCTAGAGTTTATGCCAAAACTCCAATAGAACCCCTTATCCACATAATACTGGAAATCATACCTAAGGTTGTCCCCCAATATAAAATCAATGGAGCCCACATCATCCCTCATTAAGATGTTCTTTTTGGTTAAATTTATCAGTGCCGCACTATTATAAAGATCATCGTAATGGGCCCCAATGCGTAAGAAGGTCTTGTTTGGATTTTCCTTTAAGTCTAAGACCAGGTCCAGTCCAAGCCCACCGTCGGATACCAATTTATACCTGATGGCCTGAAAATTGCCGGTGGCCGATAAGTTGCCTATCCCTTGTTCCAATTTTTCAAAAGTGATCTTCTCTGCCAAGTTTAGTCTAAGTTTCCCTTTTATATATCCCCTAGTATAGTTGAAATTCCCCTTTAAGACCAAGCGGTCCACCTCTATGGAATCTTGGACGGGGATCCGTACCCTTGGTTCTACGTGCCCTTTTTGCCGCAATGCCAGCTCTGCCAATTCCGTATATTTTTCCTTGGCGGCCACTTCGCCCGTTTTTATAATTTCATCCCCTAAATTAAAACTGATGACCGAATAATTCTCTACCCCGGGCTTAATATAGATATCCGTTAATTTGGATTTTTGCTCCATGCCCTGGACCGTTCTGAAATTATTTATCTGTAAAAGGATTTCCGTTGCGGACAAAAGGGCCTCACGGTCCCTGAGGCCGTGTTGCACATCTACCCCGATGACCACATCTGCCCCTAGTTTTTTTATTTCCTCAATGGGGTAGTTGTTCACCACTCCACCATCTATCAACACCTGCCCGTCAATCTCGACAGGTCCAAAAAGCGAGGGCAGTGTCCCGCTGGCCAAAATCGCTTCTGGTAAATACCCTTTGTTGAGCAATACCTCTTCTCCGGTTTCAACATCGGTCGCAATGCATAAAAAAGGAATGGGCAGCTTATTAAAGTCTTCCACGTCTTTCACATGATATAACAGCCTCAGCAATTCATTGTAAATATTCTGCCCGTTTGAAAAGGACTGTGGAATTGAAACCTTGAATTTGTTAAAGGGCAAGGCCAATGCATATCTTTCCGAATCTTCTTTCTCATAAAATGATTTTGCACTTCTGGGGAGATTGTCCTGTATTAAATCCATTAAATCGGTATTCCTGAATATGGAATCCAGCTCCGTAGCAGAATAACCTGATGCATACAACCCTCCGATTATGGCTCCCATACTGGTGCCCCCAATATAATCTATGTGTACCCCCGCCTCTTCAAGAATCTTTAAAACCCCAATATGTGCAAGCCCTTTGGCCCCACCCCCACTTAAAACCAGACCTGCTTTTACCACTTCCCTTTTATCATTGGTTTCTTGGGCGGTCAGTACCAGGGTAAATAACAATAGCTGTATAAGAACACTTATTTTTCCCATTTGGTTAATATAGCTCTTTAATGAAAGGTTTCATAAATTTTCTTTGCTTTTGCCCTACCGATCGCCGTTGCCAAATTTTCCAGGCTCGCTTCTTTTATGCGCTTTACGGATTTAAAAAAAAATAACAGCTCTTCTGTTGTTTTTTGGCCTATTCCCTTAATTTCCCCCAATTCTGAATTAATAGCAGCCTTACTTCTTTTATTGCGATGAAAGGCAATCCCAAATCGGTGGGCTTCGTTCCTTAGTTGCTGAAGGATTTTTAGGGTCTCTGATCTTTTATCCAGATAAAGCGGTATTGGGTCATCCGGATAGTATATTTCTTCCAATCGCTTCGCTATCCCTATTATCGCTATTTTTCCCCTAAGCCCCAAAACTTCCAGGCTTTTTAAAGAAGACGTTAATTGGCCTTTACCTCCGTCAATGACAATGAGCTGGGGCAACGGCGCATTTTCATCCAATGCTCTTTTGTAGCGCCGTAAAACCACTTCTTCCATGGATGCAAAATCATTGGGTCCCTCCACGGTCTTGATGTTGAAGTTCCTATACTCGTTTTTTGCGGGTTTCGCGTTCCTGAAGACCACACATGCCGACACAGGATTGCTACCCTGAATGTTGGAGTTGTCAAAACATTCTATATGCCTGGGCTCCTCGCGCAATCTCAGGTCTTTTTTCATCTGGGCCATTATCCTATTGACATGCCTGTCGGGATCGGTGACTTTTATCTGTTTAAACTGTTCTTGTCTATAAAACCTTGCGTTCCTTTCAGAGAGTTCCAATATTTTCTTTTTGTCACCCAATTTGGGTATGGTTATTTTTAGTCCCGATTCTACGGTAACCTCGAACGGAAGGTACAACTCCTTGGATTGGGAATAAAAACGTTGTCTTATTTCTATAATGGCCAACTGCAGCAAATCCCTATCCGGCTCGTCCAATTTCTTTTTTATCTCCATGGTATGGGCACGTACAATTGACCCATGTGAAAGCTGCAAAAAATTGACATAGGCAAAGGTGTCATCGGAAATAATGGAAAAAACATCCACATTGGTAATCTTTGGATTGACTATAGTGGATTTTACCTGATAGTTTTCCAATACTTCTATTTTGTCCTTTATGGCCTGTGCCTCCTCAAATTTCATATCCCCTGCAAGGGTGTTCATTTGCTTTTTAAAGTAGTGTAGGGAAGATTTAAAATTTCCCTTTATTATTTCCCGGATATCTTCCATTTGCCTGTGGTATTCCTTTTCTTCCTGTAGGCCGGCACAGGGGCCTTTGCAATTTCCCAAATGGTACTCTAGGCATACATTATATTTTCCGGCCCTTACCTTCTCTTGGGAAAGATCATAATTACAGGTGCGTAGCGGATAAATATTTTTAATGAGATCTAAAAGCACCCACACTGTTTTCATGCTGGTAAAAGGGCCATAATATTCAGATCCGTCTTTAATCAGTTTTCGGGTGGGGAATATCCTTGGAAAATTTTCTTTCTTAATGACTATCCAAGGATAAGATTTATCGTCCTTAAGCAATACATTATAGCGGGGCTGGTATTTTTTTATCAGATTGTTTTCCAACAAAAGGGCATCCGATTCCGTAGGCACAACAATGTGCTTTATAAATTTTACTTTCTTTACCAATATCCGGGTCTTTCCATATTCGTGGGTTTTGGTGAAATAGGAAGAAACTCTTTTTTTTAAGTTCTTGGCCTTGCCCACATAGAGGATCTTCTCCGCGGAATCGTAAAATTGATATACCCCCGGATTGTCCGGCAAGCTGCTCAATTGTAACTCTATAGGTACTTCCTGCATTAACTTGGCGGTATGTTTTTAGCTATTTTTGTAGACAAAATTAAATCATCGGACCAGACCATATCCTCCAAATCGTACGGACCACAATACTTTCGTATTGCCAAACGGAAATGAGGCTTACACAATGGCCTATATGGAATTTGTTTTATAAGATACGGTAAATATACCTTTTTACTTTTGATCTAAAATATACATTTGATCTAAAATACACTATCATGGATTACGGGCATATTGAAGCGGAATCCATTAAATTATAAAGAATTTTCCGTAAATATATCAGGATAATTAATATATTGTAGGGCAGTAACCAACTTGACCTAAAATGCGGAATCTTCTTTTTTCGTTGTTTTTTGTAATAGTACTCCATAAAAGCGTAGCACAGGATTCTATGGTCTTATCCGGTACCATTTTGGACCGTAGGACCAAAGAGGCCATTGCAGATGCAGACATTCAAGTAGAAGGTACCCAGTTGGTGGGGCAGACAAAAAATAATGGGGCTTTTAAATTGTCCGTTTCCGCCAAAGGCAATTATATACTAAACGTTTCCGCCAAGGATTTCATCACACAGCGCATACCCTTTAGCCTGGAAAGCGGGGATATGCTGTTGGGCATTATGTATCTCGATAGGGATATTGCTACAGAAAAAGTAGACAATTTGATCACCTTAACAGATGATGATGTTGCCGATGACGAAGGGATCTCTGTAAACTCCGGCCTTTTACAGGCTACGCGGGATGTGTTTCTAAGTCGGGCCGCTTTTGATTTTGGGCAGGCTTTTTTTCGTGTCCGGGGCTATGATTCGCAATATGGCGAAGTATTGATAAACGGCATTTCCATGAACAAACTGTTTGACGGGAGAGCGCAATGGAACAATTGGGGCGGATTGAATGACGTGACCCGGAATCAGGAATTTACACATGGTCTGCAGCCATCCGAATATACTTTTGGAGGAATTTTGGGAGCTACAAATATGGATACCCGGCCATCACGGTTTAGGCCCGGGACACGCTTGTCTTCCTCTGCCTCCAACAGGACATATACAGGTCGATTGATGGCCACGCATAACTCAGGTCTTTTGGATAATGGATTGGCCTACAGTATATCTGCCTCCAGAAGATGGGCGAATGAAGGCTATATCAATGGCACGTTGTACGATGCATATTCTTTGTTTGGGGCCGTGGAATATCAACTAAATCCACAACACAGCCTTAATTTAAACGCTATTATGGCCTCCAATCGGCGAGGGCGTTCTTCCGCGCTTACCGAGGAGGTCTTCGAACTGGCAGGCAATACCTACAATCCGTATTGGGGATTTCAAAACGGGGACATCCGAAATTCGCGGGAGCGGCGCATTGTAGAGCCTATCGTAATGCTCAATTACTTTTATGATTCGGACAGATTTAACCTAAACATGGGTGTTTCCTATCAATTTGGTACAAATGCCAGAAGCCGATTGGGTTACTTCAATGCACCAAATCCGGATCCTACCTACTATAGGTACTTGCCTAGTTTTTATATCAATAGTCCCATAGGAGCTAATTTCATCAGTGCCAATCTGGCTCGGGAAGGTTTTCTGGAAAATCCACAGCTCAATTGGGGCAATCTATATATCGCAAATACAAATGAAAAAGCGGCCTATGTGTTTTATGATGATGTAACCGAGGATACGCAATTTTCTGCAAATATGATTGGAAATATCAAGATTGACGATAGGATGCAAGCCGATTTTGGTGCTACTTACAAAAAGCTCTCTTCGGGCAATTATGCAGAGATACAGGATTTGATGGGTGCCGGGTTCCATGAGGATATTGATCCTTTTTCCGACACCAAAAATGACATAAATGGATCCCTTTCCAAAAAAACCAATGAAGTTTTCAGTTACAACTATACCATGGATGCCGCTACATTCGATTTTTTTGCCCAATTGCGAATTTCAAATCCAAAATGGGAAGGATTTGTGTCCGGTAAGTACAACAATACCGTCTACCAACGTAAGGGACTATTCCAAAATGAACGTTTTCCGACCAATTCCCTTGGAAATAGTGAAACGGTCAATTTTTCCAATTTTGGGCTCAAAAGTGGATTTACCCATAAAATCAACGGGCGGCATTGGGTTAATCTGAACGGAGCTTACATGCACGTACCGCCCGTTTTGCAGAATGTTTTTATAAATCCAAGAGAAAACAATCAGCTGGTTCCCAATATCCAAAATGAAAAAATCACAACCACAGATATTAATTATTACCTGCGCTTACCTGCTATTACAGCAAGGCTAACAGGTTTTTATACCCGATTTCAAAAAGCGACGGATATTAATTTTTTCTTTGTGGATGCAGGCGTGGGATCGGATTTTGTACAGGAAGTGGTCTCCAATTTGGACAAATTACATATGGGTGTGGAACTCGGAGTGGAATATCAGGTTTCGGCTGCCGTAAAACTAACCGGTGTGGCCGCTATTGGTAAATATATATATGCCAGTGATCCTTCGGTCACCATAAATTTTGATACGGCCGGGGCAGAGGAAGATGTCATAAATCCGGAAGGGAACATCAATTTAGGCATTGCCAAAATTAAAGACCTAAAATTGGCCCAAGGTCCTCAAAAGGCGTATGCTTTCGGTATAGAATACCGCGATCCAAAATATTGGTGGGTGAGTATGACGGCGAATTATCTGGCCGATAACTATGCGGCGATTTCTACCATTACAAGAACCTCAAGTTTTTCAATAGACCCCGATACCGGCCAGCCCTTTCCTGAAGCTACGGAAGATAATGTAGCGAAACTGTTGCGCCAAAAGCCGTTGGACGATTTTTACCTGTTAAATTTAGTGGGGGGTAAATCTTGGCTACGAAAAGGAAAATATATCAGTGTATTTGCCAGTGTAAACAATGTTTTCGATACGGTTTTCAGAACAGGGGGTTTTGAGCAAAGCAGAAATGGAAATTTTGGACAACTGAGGCAAGATAATTTAAGCGGCACCCCCTCCTTTGCTCCAAAATTTTGGTATGGCTATGGACGCACCTATTTTTTGAATGTGGCGTATAGTTTTTAAATTTTATCACGAAAAATGGGTTGAGGGTTACCCAATCTACTAAAGCATGAATAGCGTATGGAAACAAAAAGGTTCCTGTTTTTCAAAATCGGCATTGTATTGCTTGGCATATGGCTGCTGGGCAATTGTGTAAAAGATCGCGATTTTGATGCCCCGGAGACCGGCTGTACCGACCACCTTGTACCCAACGCAACCTTTAGCGATATTAAAAATTTGTTTCAGGGCACTACGGTTCAAATTCAGGAGGATTTGATAATACAGGGGTACATTATATCCTCGGATAAGGCCGGAAACTTTTTTAATACGCTCCATTTTCAAAATAACCCGGAAAATGCAATCGAAGGATTTCAAATCGATATCGATCTTAGGGATTCCCATCTTTTTTATGGCGTAGGTCAAAAGGTGTATTTTAGATTGCAAGGGCTGTACCTGGGGCGCAGTCGAGGTGTCTTTAAGTTGGGTGGCATATTTACGTCCTTTGGAAATCTTTCCGTGGGCCGGCTTCCGGCTACGGTGCTCAATAGACATTTGTTTGCAGCTTGCGAAGCACGTAGTGTAATTCAACCTCGGGAGACCACCATAGACGCTCTGGAAGATACCATGATAAATACGTTAATTCAATTAAAAAATTTGGAACTCAGCGAAGAAGAAATAGGGTTGCCCTATGCCCTGCCAACCGAGGAAACAGAACGTACTTTGGTAGATTGCAATGCAAATACACTGCCGTTACTGAATAGCGGCTTTTCTGATTTTCAAGCAGCCTTGCTCCCTCAGGGCAATGGAACTATTACCGGTGTTTTGACAAAAGATAACAACACCTTTCAATTGGTCATCAGGGATCTGGACGATGTGGATTTATCCATGGAACGCTGTGCCGAAATCATCGACGAATTTACCTCAGAAAACTTATTTATTTCCGAACTGGCCGATCCCGATAACAATTCCGGAGCACGGTTTGTGGAATTGTATAATGCAGGTTTAGAACCTTTACCCTTAAAAGGATGGCGATTAAACCGCTACACCAACGCCAATACAACGCTGAGCTCCACCACAAGCTTGTCTGATTTTACGGTAGGTGCCGAACGTACTTTTGTTATTTCACCCAATGCCGCAGAATTTGAACGGGTCTATGGTTTTCCTCCAGATCTGGGCGTCGCTACCAACAGTCCGGCAGACTCCAACGGTGATGATAATCTGGAATTGGTAGACCCATTCGGCACAGTCATCGATAGGTTTGGGGTTATCGGCATAGATGGCTCTGGAACCAACCACGAATTCGAAGATGGCCGTGCTTTTAGAAGAATTGAAATTACCCGGGGCAAGCCGGTGTACAACTTTAGTGAATGGATTATTTATAACGATACCGGTGGTGCGGGAACCACTGATCAGCCCCAAAATGCGCCCGAGGATTTTTCGCCGGGAGAGCGGGGCCTTTAACGCAAAGTGAACGCTTTCTGTTATAAAGCCTAAAAGAACCTACCCATGCGCTGCGCTGTTATTTCCACCGCAAAAAAAGTTGTCCAGAAAGTCATTTTTGATGGTATTGCCTACTTAATATCTTATTTTTAAATGCCCATTATGGGCTTTCATAGCTTTATCTTTACCGAATCAAAAGGTGTATAGATGGATGTAGCACAGCAACTCGAAACCATAAAACGAATGAACGCTTTGGCCGATACGGGGCTGGTTTATGCCGAAAACGAATACGATAGGGAACGCTATACCGAACTTAAGCAAATTGCTTTGGATTTGATGGCGCACCTAACCCATCAACCTTTGGGCATGTTCGACAATTTTTTTATGCCCGTGACAGATTATCCAACCGTAAAAGTAGATGTCAGAGGATTTGTATTGAACGAAGCCAGGGAAATCTTAATGGCTCGGGAAAGTGAAGATGGAAAATGGACTATCCCCGGAGGTTGGGCCGATGTGGGTTATTCGCCATCGGAGGTGGCGATCAAAGAAATACGCGAAGAAACCGGATTGCTATCGGAGGTAGTCCGCCTTTTGGCAGTGTACGACAAAAAATGCCATCCGCATCCGCCACAGCCTTTTTATATTTATAAATTGATTTTTCTGTGTACCATTACAGGCGGAACGCTCTCTCCCGGTTTTGATATGGATGGAGCGGCATTTTTTGCGATAGATAAACTTCCCGAACTTTCGGAAGATCGTATTTTGGAATCCCAGTTAAAGCAGTTGTACCAGATAGTCATAACCAAGACCCAAAAGATCTATTTTGATTGATAGGCAAGAGGGACAAAGAGCCCCCTTATTACCCTTAGTGCATTCTCCGTTGATCTAGCAAGATCCTCCCTTTTTTATTGATCTAATGAAAAATCGGTTAAACGGCGCACATACCCCATAACATGTATATCCAAAAATATTTTCATGGCTTATGTTGATAAAAAACCTCCTTATATTATTATCTGGGGAGAAGAAAATAAAAAAACGATGGATTTTCTTTAACAAGAATTTATGCGATTGAATAAGTAAGATTATTTAATTTTAAAAGACTAAACCTTAAACCATCCTGATTATGAAACAATTTGCCTTGCCTGTACGATTTGGGATCGCCACTAGCGGTTCCCTAGTTGCCTATTTTTTAGTCCTGTCACTGTTCAATTTGCACACCAATATTTTTTATAGCCTTTTTAATGGGGTCATTACTGGTTTTGGTATTTATGAATCCATAAAATATTTTCGGATAAAGGACGGTGTGGGGTATAACTATGGAAAGGGATTTACCGCAGGAATTGTTACCGGATTCTTATCAACATTGATTTTTACCCTGTTTTTCGCTTTTTATTCCACAGAAGTCAACACCGAATTTTTAAGGGAACTTTCTTCGGTCTGGTTCAAGGATTATAACACTTCGGAAGGAATCGTGTTTTTTACAGTTGCAATTATGGGTTTTGCCACAACATTGGTACTGACCCTATCTTTCATGCAACTTTTCAAGACCTCCAGGAATCTTAAAAAGAAATCCATTTAAATTTAAAAAAACGCTTGCAGATTTATCATTTAGACTTATATTTGCACCCGCCTATAAAATTAGGCGTGTTCTTATAATTTATAAATAATACACAAGCTATGTACGCAATTGTAGAGATAGCAGGGCAGCAATTTAAAGTTGCGAAAGACCAAAAAGTGTATGTTCACCGTTTACAAGACGAAGAAGGCAGTAAAATTACCTTTGATAATGTACTCTTGTTAGAAGACGGAAGTAACATCACCATAGGCGCCCCAGCTATAGACGGAGCCGCAGTTGAGGCAAAAGTCGTTAAGCACCTAAAAGGTGATAAGGTTATCGTCTTTAAAAAGAAAAGACGCAAAGGCTATAGAAAGAAAAATGGGCATCGCCAGTACTTGACACAGTTGGTAATAGAGGATATCATTACTTCAGGTGCCAAAAAAGTTGCAAAGGTATCCGTATCCAAACCTATAGAGGAAGAAGTGAAACCAACGGCAACAAAAAAAGAACAAATACCAGTAATGGCCAAACCTAAGCCCGCTGGCAAGGAAAGGGTTGCAGATGCCTTAGCGGATTTAAGCAAGAAAACAGTTGCTGAATTAAAGGAAATGGCAAAAACGAAAGGGATCGATGGAATTTCATCCATGAAAAAATCCGATCTCATAGCTATATTAAGTAAATAGTAAAGATTTAAAAAAAGATAGCATGGCACACAAAAAGGGTGTAGGTAGTTCCAAAAACGGTAGGGATTCGGAATCAAAACGTTTGGGCGTTAAGATTTTTGGTGGTCAAGCCGCCATTGCAGGCAATATAATAGTAAGGCAACGCGGAACCAAGCACAATGCTGGGAACAATGTTTATTCCGGAAAAGATCATACCTTACATGCCAGAGTAGACGGTATTGTAAAGTTCAACAAAAAAACGGGAGGAAAATCCTTTGTTTCAATTGAACCTTTTGAGGCATAGGGGAAAGATTTTCTTGATTCTATCAAAGCCCCTTTGGTTCCAAATTTTGGAACCAAAGGGGCTTTCCCCATCCTATCACGGAATATCGTAATGCAGACCTATTAAGAAAACAATTTTGTGTTTCCTATCGTTCTCTACGGCGTCCAAATCAATAAGAGCTATAATTAAATGAAGAATCAGTGTCCTACACAGATTCATCCACTTGGTACGTAAGACATTCCCAGTGTCGATAGAGATCGGTCATTACCAAATAAATCTACAACGGCCAAGCACAACCAACTTTTCCATTGACCTAAATCAATAGGTCGTCAATAATTTTCCCAAGTGACGTCTTGGAATACAATCCTTGGACAATCGGGATTGTTAACACAAAATCTTGGATTTTTTACGATATTTGTAACGTGAATCCGTGCACTATGCAAAATTCGAACATTGATTTGACTTTCCATATTTGGTCCATATACCCATGTTCTTAATCAATACATCGTTTTGTATAAATCAATTCAAAAACCATTCATATGTCACTATTGGACAACCACTCTTTACAGCTACCAAAAGAAAATTCGGAAGCAGATGACTTTTTGCCCTTGCTGGGCACGGACCACGTAGAGCTTTATGTGGGCAATGCAAAACAGGCGGCACATTATTACATGGCGGCATGGGGTTTTCAGCCTTTGGCCTATGCCGGTCTGGAAACAGGACTTAAAGATAAGGTCTCCTATGTACTGCAACAGGATAAAATTAGATTGGTACTAACTTCGCCTTTAAAATCGGGAGGGAAGATCAATGCACATATAGATGCCCACGGTGATGGAGTAAAAGCCATAGCGCTTTGGGTAGATGATGCCGATAAAAGTTACCGCGAAACCATGAGAAAGGGGGCAAAGAGCTATCTGGAACCAAAAACCCTTAAAGATGCAGACGGGATAGTCGTGATTTCGGGCATACATACCTATGGAGAAACGGTCCATCTATTCGTGGAAAGAAGAAACTACAAAGGGGTTTTTATGCCTGGCTACAAGATCTGGCGCCCATTCTACCGACCTTCGTCCATAGGATTAAAATACATAGACCATATGGTGGGCAATGTTGGATGGAACGAAATGGACAAATGGTGCAGATTTTATGCTGAGGTAATGGGTTTTACACAATTGGTTTCTTTTGATGACAAGGACATCTCCACAGACTATACGGCACTGATGAGCAAGGTAATGAGCAATGGCAACGGACGAATTAAATTTCCGATAAACGAACCGGCAGTAGGCAGAAAAAAATCCCAAATAGAGGAATACATAGAATTTTATAATGGGGCCGGGGTACAGCATATGGCACTGGCCACAGATAACATAATTGAAACCGTGACCTCGCTTCGCAATAGGGGGGTTGAGTTTTTGACCATACCCACCAGCTACTATGAGGATGTATTGGAAAGGGTCGGCGAAATAGATGAGGAATTGTCCCCCTTGAAGGATTTGGGGATTCTCGTTGATCGGGACGATGAGGGCTATCTGTTGCAGATATTCACAAAACCGGTATTGGATAGGCCAACTATGTTCATAGAGATCATTCAGAGAAAAGGTGCCAAATCTTTCGGAAAGGGAAATTTCAAAGCGCTTTTTGAAGCCATAGAACGGGAGCAGGAAGCTCGGGGAACGCTTTAAAAATATGGTTTTCTTAAGGATTTATTAAATTTCCTTCTAGCTGCCCAAATTACTGTTAACAGGATAGTTAAAGTAAGTTAAAATAAAAAAAATAGCTAAAAACCGTTGTATATTTGTACTCAGTAAGGGGTGGTTCCCTTACAGCTTTAAGTATTGGTTTTTCATAATTTAAAGTTTGGTTGGTTATTTAGGAAAGCCCAGTTGTAGAACTGGGCTTTTTTTGTGATAATTTTTGTTTAATAAATGGTAAATAAAAACCAATGTAACTGCGTTTTAGTAATTTTGAACTAATTTTCGAAACTATGGAACGTATAAAATTACTTTTTTTTGCATTTCTTTCCATTAATCTAAATGGGCAGGCTCTCAAGCCTGCGTTTCAACTTCATGATTTGAAAACGGAAGAAATTAAACCTGCGTTCCAACCCGGGGAGTGGTTGCGGTTTCGCATTCACTATGGCATTCTAAATGCCAGTTATGCCACGCTTCATATTAAAACCTATACCATAGACACAGTTCCTGTTTATCATGTCGTTGGAAAAGGGGAAACAACTGGTTTTGCCAGCATTTTCTTTAAAGTTGATGACACCTACGAAAGTTATTTTGGACAAAATGACGGTAAGCCCTATAAGTTCATCCGTAAGATAAATGAAGGAGGTTATACCAAAGACGTGGAGATAAACTTCGATCATCATAATGACATTGCCGTTTTAAATGATCGCAAAAAAGATAAAAAGTATAATTTTAACATACAAGAGGATATTCAGGATTTGGTTTCGGCCTTTTATCATTTGCGAAATAATTTCCGTGCAGAGGATCTTATAGTAGGAAAATCCATTGAATTGAATATGTTATATGATGATGATGGGGTTTTTAAGTTTAAATTAAAATATTTAGGCAAAGAGGTACTAAAAACAAAATACGGAAAGGTGGAATGTTTAAAATTTAGGCCTTATGTGCAATCCGGCCGGGTGTTTAAGGAGGCTGAAAGTCTTACCCTATGGGTCTCCAATGATTTAAATAAAATTCCGATCCGTATAAAGGCCGATTTGTCCGTTGGCTCCATAAAGGCCGATCTGGACGGGTACAACGGACTTAAAAACCAGTTTAAAATGATAATGGATTAGGACCGGCATGAAGAAAAATGAACATATTGAATCCCAATTGGTAAAACTCGAAGAAAAGTTCAAAGGTTCTGGCCAGGATTTAAGCTCTTATTTGGATGGCCTTTTATACCAACGTTACCTTACCTATTGGGACTATATACATTTAGACACCTTATTGAGCATTCAGGTTCCGAGGACCTATTTCCCCGATGAGGAAATTTTTATCATGTACCATCAGATCACGGAACTCTATTTTAAACTCATCCTCCATGAGCAAAAGCAGATAGTAGATGATAAGACCCAGCATCTGGATTTCTTTATCGAAAAGGTCAACAGAATAAACAACTACTACAAAGTACTGATTTCATCGTTCGGGATTATGATAAATGGGATGGAGCGGGAGCAGTTCCTTAAATACAGAATGGCCCTGTTGCCCTCCAGTGGTTTCCAATCTGCCCAATACAGAATGATCGAGATCTATGCCACCCCGATGGAGAATCTAGTCCATCCTTCGGAAAGGAACAAGACTTCCCCCAAAAACACCATAGAAGAATTATACGAACATATCTATTGGAAAAAAGGGGCAACAGATGTGGTCACGGGAGAGAAAACCTTGACCCTTAAGCAATTTGAATACCGATACACCCCAAGATTGATGCGTATTGCCAAACAAGTGGAGAACAATACAATTTACCATAAATACCTGCTGTTTACGGAAAAGGAAAAGTATAATAAAACATTGATTAATGCGTTAAAATCCTTGGATCTGAACGCAAATGTAAATTGGCCCTTGATGCACATGGGGTCTGCCTATCGCTACCTGAGCAAAGCTGATTCTGATATCGAGGCCACTGGGGGCACAAATTGGAAAGAATATTTGCCCCCAAGTTTTCAAAAAGTTGTATTTTTCCCAGAACTTTATTCACAAGAAGAAATGAACGATTGGGGCAAACAATGGGTGGACCATATTTTTAACCCAGAAAAAAAAGTAAAATAGAATGAAAAAATATTGGGGCGCAATTTTAGGATCAATTTTATTAATATCGTGCAATGAAAGGGAAAAGACGGCGAGATCAGAAGGGGAGCCTATAGCCATGGCAAGTCCAAAGGAGAACGTGCGGTTTGGTTTTGATCTTAATAATTTTCAAGTACTTGAAGATATTGTAAAAAACGGGGACAGTTTTGGCGAATTGATGCTCCGTAACAAGGTAGATTACCCTAAGATAGCGAAAATATCAGAAGAGTTCAGGGATACTTTTGACGTCCGAAAAATTGTTGTCGGCAAACCTTATCTGATACTTAAATCCAAGGACACCTTGGAAACTGCCCAGATCTTCATCTATCAAAACGATCCCATAAATTATACGGTCATCGATTTTAGGGATTCTGTGGTGGCCTACAGAAAACAAAGAGCGGTAAAATATGTGGAAAGGGAGGCGTCCGGGATTATAGAGACCTCTCTGTCCGAGGCCATCCTAAAACAGGGCATAGATTATAACATAACCAATAACCTGTCCGAAATATACGCTTGGTCCATCGACTTTTTTCGACTTCAAAAAGGGGATAAATTTAAAGTCATATACAAAGAAAAATACATAAACGACACCATATATGCCGGAGCAGAACCCATAGAAGCGGCTTATTTTGAGCATAATGGCAAACCATTTTATGCTTTTGGGTACGAAACGGATTCCTTGAATGGCGCAAAGGATTATTACGATGACGAGGCAAAGAATATAAGAAGGGCGTTTTTACAGGCTCCCGTCCAGTTCAGTAGAATATCTTCCCGTTATAATTTAAGTAGGAGAATTGCATATTATGGTTTCAAGGTAAGGCCCCACAAAGGAACGGATTATGCAGCTCCCATAGGTACGCCCATACTCGCAACCGCAAATGGTACTGTGGAGGAATCCACAAGAAAGGGGGGCAACGGAAAGTATGTGAAAATCAAACATAATGGAACCTACAGTACCCAATACCTCCACATGAAGGACCAGAAGGTAAAAAAAGGACAGTTTGTGAGACAAGGTGATGTAATAGGATGGGTGGGAATGACCGGCAATACGGGTGGACCACATGTGTGTTACCGCTTTTGGAAAAATGGCCAACAGGTAGATCCCTTGCTGGAAGAACTTCCTTCCGCAGAACCCATTGCCGAGGACATAAAACTCGATTATCTAAACTATATTGAACCCTTAAAAGGCCAATTGAACTGCATAGAATTTATAGAACAGCCCGGAGAAGAATTGCTAACACTCAACCAATAAAATGCCACTACAAAATATAGATCCCACTACAACCCAAGCATGGAAAAAATTGGGTAAACATTATACGGAGACCGGCAACAGACATATAAATGACCTTTTTACTTCGGACAGTGATAGGGCAAAAAAATTCTCTTTGGAGCATAATGATTTCCTGCTCGATTATTCCAAAAATAAAATCACTTCGAAAACCCTGGACTTATTGTTGCAACTTGCGGAAGAAGTGAAATTATCAGATGCTATCCAAAAATATTTTAAAGGAGATCTTATAAACGTAACGGAGAATAGGGCCGTTTTACACACGGCATTAAGGGCCAAAAGAACAGATGTCGTTACTGTTGATGGTGTAAACGTTATCCCAGAGGTGTACGAAGTAAGGACAAAAATGGCTGCTTTTGCCAAATCAATAATCTCGGGGGAAAAGAAGGGCTTTACCGGAAAGAACTTCGCCGATGTGGTAAACATTGGCATTGGTGGTTCGGATTTGGGGCCGGCAATGGTCACGGAAGCATTGAAATTCTATAAGAACCATTTAACGATCCATTTTATCAGTAACGTGGACGGGGACCATGTATATGAAGTATTAAAGGGCTTAGATCCTGAGACCACTCTTTTTGTGGTTGTCTCAAAAACATTTACCACCCAAGAAACCTTGAGCAATGCACTTACCATTAAAAAATGGTTCTTAAAAAGTGCGTCTCAAAAAGATGTCTCAAAACATTTTGCCGCCGTCTCCACAAATACCGCCAAGATTTCGGAATTTGGCATTGCACCGGAAAACGTATTCCCCATGTGGGATTGGGTCGGAGGTAGATTCTCACTCTGGAGCGCCGTTGGCCTATCTATCGCTTTGTCAATTGGCCCAGATAATTTTGAAGCCTTTTTGGATGGGGCCCATGAAATGGACACCCACTTTAAAACAGCCGATTTTAAAGAAAACCTGCCCCTAATTTTAGCACTCATAAGCATCTGGTACAATAATTTTCATGGAGCAGAGACCGAGGCCGTAATTCCCTATACACAGTATTTAAATCGGTTTTCGGCCTATTTGCAGCAGGGCATTATGGAGAGCAACGGCAAAAGCGTGGATAGAAACGGAAAAAAAATATCTTACCAAACCGGTACCATCATTTGGGGCGAACCGGGGACAAACTCCCAACACGCTTTCTTTCAGTTGATCCACCAAGGCACAAAATTGATCCCGACCGATTTCATCGGATACAAAGAGCCTCTCCATGGCGATCAAGACCACCACAATAAATTAATGGCCAATTTTTTTGCGCAGACCGAGGCCCTTCTCAATGGAAAATATGACAAAGAGGTTGAAGATGAACTCAAGGACAAAGGGTTGACCAATGCGGAAAAGAGGCATCTTGTTCCTTTTAAAGTCTTTGAAGGCAATAGGCCCACCAATACCCTTTTAATCCATAAACTTACCCCAAAAAGTTTGGGATCCCTGATAGCCCTCTATGAACATAAAATCTTCGTTCAAGGCGTGGTATGGAACATCTTCAGTTTTGACCAATGGGGGGTGGAATTAGGAAAACAGTTGGCAAGTGCCATTTTAAAGGACATTGAAGGTTCGGAAATTGGAAACCATGATAGTTCTACGTTACGTCTTTTGCGGTCTTTCAAGAAAAAATGATTTAACAATTTCCCATTCTTCCTGTGGCATTATAACCGATTGATCATTAGGTTTATATTTTGTTTTTATATTGAATCTCAATCCTTTTTTTCATAAACATAACTTGAATTATAATTGCAAATAATCCATAAGGGCAAGCCCATTGGGCATTGAACAGGAGATGGTTTGATTTTGGTTTGGTGAAAACCTAAGGTTTCCATACTTTCACCTGAATCCCTGTAAATCCTCCCTTGGAGAATTCTTTTGATCGATTTTAAAGCTGCGCTTTTTGTGGCATTTTTTATTACAAAATTCACTACTTTTAGGGCTAAAACTAAATCCCATGTATGAAATAATACTTTCCTTACATTCCTATTTGGCCTATATTGTTCTGGCCATACTCTTTGTTGCCGTTGCCAATGCTATATTGGGGCTCGTGGGCAGTAAAATATTTACTTTAGAAAAAGACTATCGTATATCCCTTTTTGCCTTGATCTTGTCCCATATCCAATTATTGGTAGGCCTACTACTTTATTTTGTGTCTGCAAATGGACTCCAAGCCATACAGACATTGGGAATGGGCGGACTCAATTCGGCATCCCGTTTATTGGCCGTAGAACATCCGTTTATCAATATTATTGCGGTTGTGCTCATAACCATTGGCTGGTCCCGGCATAAAAAATTTATGGAAGGCAACAAAAAATTCAAAAATATTGCCATTTTCTATGGTTTGGGATTGTTGCTTATTCTAAGCCGTATTCCGTGGGCGCAGTGGTTCAACTAAAAACAGTTAAATTTCATTCCCGCGAACCTGCCCGTCCGGCAGGCGGGTGCAGGAATCTTTCTAAAAACCTATTGTAATACGAATTAATAAATTTTCAACTATGAAAAACATAATGATACTGGCGTTGGCACTTGTTACATTGCCCGTTCTCGCTCAAGAAAAAGAACTTTTTAACGGTAAGGACCTTTCTGGCTGGACCGTTTACGGAACAGAAAAATGGTATGTGGAAAACGGACTCCTAGTCTCTGAAAGTGGCCCGGACAAGCAATACGGCTATTTGGCAACAGATACACATTACAAGGATTTTGACCTTACTTTGGAATTTAAACAAGAGGCCAACGGCAATAGTGGGGTATTCATCCGTTCTACAGTAGATGGCACTAAAGTAAGTGGTTGGCAGGTAGAGGTTGCTCCTCTAGGGATGCATACCGGCGGCGTATACGAATCTTACGGACGTGGATGGCTTATACAACCGGAACCGGAAAAAGAAAGTGTTCTAAAAGAAGGGGAGTGGAACCAAATGAAGATCCGTCTCAGCGGAAACCAACTTACTTCATGGCTTAATGGAATAGAAATGGTTACTATTATCGATGACAAAATTGGGGCAGGTGAGGGTTCAATAGCACTACAAATTCATGACGGTGGAGGGATAAAAGTAAAATGGCGGAACATAAAAATCGTGCTGCCGCAATAATTAATACCCTTATTTTTTGGGACAAATTTAAAAGGCGACCTAAAATCATGAGGGCGCTGAAAAAGTCCTTATATAGTGGGATTAATGTATAAAAGGAGTAAAAACCATAGTGTTTTTGCTCCTTTTTTCGTATCTTTCTTTCTGATTATCAAACATTTGAACATATTATTGCAGCAACAAAAAATTAAATTAAGTGCGTATTGTGATTTATATGATCTAATCGTGCCCAAGGACAATCTTCTTAGGAAAATCAATGGACCGATCGATTTTACGTTTATCTACGATGAGTTGGTAAATAAATATTGTTCGAACAATGGCCGCAATGCAGAAAGTCCCATCCGGATGTTTAAATACCTATTGTTGAAAACGATTTATGATATTTCAGATATTGATGTTGTTGAACGTTCCGGTTTTGATATGTCTTTTAAATATTTCCTTGAAATGACTCCAGAGCAAGGGACAATCAACCCTGGTTCGTTGACGAAATTTAGAAAGCTACGTTTAAAGGATACCGACCTGCCACATCTTTTGATAGGTAAAACGGTATCAATAGCTATCGATAAAGGTATAATCCGTTCAAAGTCGATCATCCTCGATGCCACGCACTCGGTATCGAGATCAAATCCATTTTCAGCTGTTCAGGTATTAAAGGAACGCTCGAAGATACCGCGTAAAGCTGTTTATAACGTAGATGAAAGTTGGGCAGGGCGAATGCCAAAGAAGAATATTGAAGATGATTTACAAAAAGAAATGGCTTATTGTAAAGAACTTGAGAAAGCTATTGCATCTGATCAAACCTTGAGTTTGATTCCTACCGTGAAAGAGAAACTAAATCCATTGAAAGAGACCGTGGATGATGCTCAGGACAACTTTATCTTTTCTAAGGACACAGATGCTAAAACCGGCCATAAATCGGCGGACAGCCCCTTTTTTGGCCATAAGACACATATTGCCATGACCGAAGAGCGCATAATTACAGCAGCGGCAGTAACTTCTGGAGAAAAGGGCGACGGACCAGAGCTGCCAAAACTTTTAGGGATCAGTCAAGAAAATGGAATTGAGGTTGACACTATTATTGGCGATGCCGCTTACTCGGGAAAAGAAAACCTTAAACCCACCGGCAGTAAAAATATAGCTGTTGCAGCTGGGTTGAACCCTTCCATTACCCAAGGATTCAGAAAAGAAGAAGATAAGTTCGATTATAATAAGGATGCCGATATGTTTGTTTGCCCGGCAGTACATATGGCGATACGAAAAGCAAAACAAGGGAGAGCGAATGTTGGGAAAAACCAAGTACAGACCTATTATTTTGATGTAGAAAAATGTAAGGCCTGTCCTTTAAAAGAAGGGTGCTATAAACAAGGAGCAAAGACCAAGAGCTATTCCGTATCCATAAAATCAGATATACACCAAGAACAGATCAGTTTCCAAGAAACTGATTATTACAAAGAAAAAGCAAAGCATCGATATAAAATAGAAGCCAAGAACAGTGAATTGAAAAATGTACATGGATATGGAAGAGCTACCGCATATGGTATAGAAAATATGCAAATGCAAGGTGCCATCGCAATATTTACCGTGAACCTGAAAAGAATACTTAAACTAAAAGGGCAATTCAATAAATGAGTCAAAAATAGCCTTATAAAACCAAAGTTTATTCAATCGCTTTTTTAATAATTACTGAAATAGAATGACTTTTTCAG
>JBGTBA010000067.1:0-38853 GCA_041749595.1 Flavobacteriaceae bacterium
AATCCTATGGCATATTTTCGTACTAAAGTAAGCTCTTCCCCATCGATACCATGGTCGGCATAAATAATCCGGAACAAATCGTACAAACGCTCCAACCGTTTCTCCGCATTGTTTGAAGGATCAATAGGGTATTTGTTGGATTTTTTCATCACTTCCTTATACTCTTCTTCCGTAATATCCAGTTTGGTCGCAAAACGATCCAACAATGCCTTTTCCTCTGCATTGACCTCACCATCGGTGGCCGCCAAGGTGGCTATGGCCGCAAAATGAGCCAAATTTCTTTTGTGCTCACTGTTGCCATATAAATCTAAAATAGCCATAATACATGATTATATTCGGGCACAAATATAATTGTTTTTCAAAGTCTTTACCCTTAAAAATTTTTGAATATTGAATCTAAATAATCCAGGTATGCCAAGGTTGGCAATGCGTATTATTGGCAGGGAGGGTTTCCGATGAAGGGGTAAAATAAAAAAACAGGTTCCCTTTTGGTTGAAACATGCACCAGCCCCTATATTTGCATAAATTTAAAGGATTGGATAAATCCATAATTTCAGGATTATTTGCACAGTCTCCGCCATTGCAGAAACTGCAACAGGCTATTGCCCAATCTGAACATAAGATTGGGTTGGCCGGACTTACCGGATCTTCTTTTTCCTTTGCAATTGCGGCTTCTTTTAAAGTTTCGGGAAGGCCTTTTCTGGTGGTTCTCAGCGATAAGGAAGAAGCGGCCTATTATTTAAACGATTTGGAAGAGCTTATCGGGGAAAACGATGTGCTCTTTTATCCCGGTAGCTATAGGCGGCCTTATCAAATAGAGGAAACCAATAATGCGAATGTACTGTTACGGGCAGAAGTGCTAAACCGTATCAATTCGCGTAAAAAGCCCGCTGTTATTGTAACCTATCCCGATGCCCTTTTTGAAAAAGTGGCGACCCGAAAGGAATTGGACAAAAACACCCTTAAAATAAAGGTAGAAGATTCCATTTCGCTCGATTTTCTCAATGAAGTCTTATTCGAGTACCAATTTAAAAGAGTCGATTTTGTTACCGAACCGGGAGAATTTTCGGTACGAGGTGGTATTGTGGACGTATTTTCCTTTTCGCACGACCAACCCTATCGACTGGAATTTTTTGGGGATGAAATAGAAAGCATCCGCACTTTTGATGTAGAAACCCAATTGTCTACGGAAAAAGTAAAGCGCATCAGTCTTATTCCCAACGTGGAAAATAAATTTTTGCACGAGACCCGCGAAAGTTTTTTGGAGTTCATTCCTAACAACACCGTTGTTTTTCTGGATCGTCCCGAACATTTGTCGGCAAGGGTCGATGCGCTTTTTAAGAAGGCCGAAGAAGCCTTTGCAACCCTCTCCACAGCTATAGACCATTCCCGACCTGAAGCGCTTTTTGTGACCGCAGCACTTTTAGAACATCAATTGAACACGTTTTCGGTAGTTACCACCCCGGACGCCCAAACAGGTTCTGGTTTTCGATTTCATACCAGACCACAGCCTTCTTTTAATAAAAAATTTGATTTTTTAATAGACAATCTCAACAAAAACCACAAAGCGGGCTATACTAATTTTATTTGTTGTTCCAGTGCGCAGCAAGTGAAACGCTTTCATGATATTTTAAATGAAATAGGAACCGAAACACATTACAAAACAGCCGTGCTGCCCCTATATCAAGGATTTATTGATGACGACATAAAAATAGCCTGCTACACAGATCATCAGCTCTTTGAGCGCTATCATAAATTTCATCTTAAAAACGGTTACGCCAAAAAACAGGCCATTACCCTTAAAGAACTCAATAAATTAGAGATAGGCGATTATGTAACCCACATAGACCACGGTATCGGTAAATTTGGGGGACTTCAGAAAATAGAGGTGGAGGGCACCTTTCAGGAAGCGATAAAATTGATTTATGGCGATCGGGATATTCTCTATGTCAGCATTCATTCCCTGCACAAAGTCTCCAAATTCAACGGGAAGGACGGTATCCCTCCAAAATTGTATAAATTAGGTTCCGGTGCCTGGAAAAAACTGAAGGAAAAAACCAAATCGCGGGTGAAGCAAATCGCCTTCGATCTTATACAAGTCTATGCCAAGCGGCGATTGGATAAAGGGTTCTCTTTTGCCCCGGACGGTTATCTGCAATTGGAACTCGAGGCCTCCTTTATTTATGAAGATACCCCGGACCAGACCAAAGCCACCGACGACATCAAAAAAGACATGGAAAGCGAACGCCCCATGGACCGCCTGGTTTGTGGCGATGTAGGTTTTGGCAAGACCGAAGTGGCCATTAGAGCCGCCTTTAAAGCGGTGGACAACGGCAAGCAGGTAGCCGTTTTAGTGCCCACGACCATCTTGGCCTTTCAGCATCACCGCACCTTTACCGAGCGCCTTAAAGATATGCCGGTTACCGTAGATTACCTTAACCGCTTCCGAACAACCAAAGAGCGAAAAGAGACCCTGGAAAATTTGGCTTCGGGAAAGGTTGATATCATAATAGGCACCCATCAACTTGTAAATAAAAATATAAAATTCAAGGATTTGGGGTTGCTTATTGTGGATGAAGAGCAAAAGTTTGGGGTAAATGTAAAGGATAAGCTAAAAGCCATAAAAGCAAATGTGGATGTGCTTACCTTGACCGCCACCCCCATTCCGCGCACCTTGCAGTTTAGTTTGATGGCCGCACGGGACCTCTCCGTGATCAATACTGCGCCACCCAACCGCTATCCGATAGAAAGTGAGGTTATCCATTTTAATGAGGAAACCATTAGGAATGCCATTAGTTACGAAATTCAAAGAGGAGGCCAAGTCTTTTTTATCAATAACCGAATTGAGAACATAAAGGAGGTGGCAGGAATGATACAACGGCTGGTACCCGACTCCAAAATTGGCATAGGACACGGCCAAATGGAAGGCAAAAAACTGGAAGCTTTGATGCTTGCCTTTATGAACGGCGAGTTTGATGTGCTGGTGTCTACTACCATTGTAGAGAGCGGTTTGGATGTGACCAATGCCAATACCATCTTTATCAACAATGCCAATAATTTTGGGCTTAGCGACCTGCACCAAATGCGCGGACGTGTGGGTCGAAGCAATAAAAAAGCCTTTTGTTACTTTATAACGCCCCCCTATGATATGATGACCCCAGATGCCCGTAAACGCATTCAGGCTCTGGAGCAATTTACGGCATTGGGCAGCGGTTTCAACATTGCCATGAAGGATTTGGAAATTCGGGGTGCGGGCGATCTTTTAGGGGGCGAGCAAAGTGGATTTATCAATGAAATTGGTTTTGAAACCTATCAAAAAATCCTTTCGGAAGCCATTGAGGAACTTAAGGAAAACGAATTTAAAGCCCTGTATAACGAAGTCGAAGGGGCGCATGACAGAGTCTATGTGAGGGAAACACAAATCGATTCCGACTTTCAACTATTGTTCCCCGACAATTATATCAACAATATTACGGAACGCCTAAATCTCTATACAGAACTCAACCAAATAAAAAACGAACAGGATCTTCAAAAATTTGAAGCACAACTGGTAGACCGCTTTGGCGAGTTGCCCAAACCGGCAAAGGACCTGCTGAGTTCTGTGCGCATCAAATGGATTGCCACAGCCATAGGTTTGGAAAAAGTGGTGATGAAAAAAGGAAAACTCATAGGGTACTTTATTGCCGACCAACAATCCCTTTTTTACCAGAGCACCGCCTTTAACGAGGTGCTGCAATTTGTGCAGCGCCATTCTCAACTGTGCCGTATGAAAGAAAAAGAAACCCGAAATGGCTTGCGGTTGTTGCTCGTTTTTGATCAGATTACTTCTGTTGAAAAGGCATTGAAGGCCCTGGCTCCTTTTGTAGCTGCCCCGGAAGTGGTTTCTTAAGGAATAGTTGTTAAAAATGAGAAAAGTATTTTAAATTTTTTGAAGTAACTTGCCTTGAAACCATTTCATTCATCAAATGATCGCAAGCATACTGCACAACTCGGAAACCTATAACATAGACCTGTCCAAACCTTTGGATATTTCCATTCCTTTGCGGGGCAATACCACCAACGTAAATGCGTGGTATGTAGGTCATCCTAAAATAACGCCCCACGCAGAAGGGGATTTTGTGGGAAGGGTTTCGGAGGGCGGTACTACCAATTTCAACGACATCAGCTTTAACCCCCATGCGCATGGGACCCATACGGAATGCGTTGGCCATATTACCAAGGAATTTCATTCGGTGAACAAATGCTTAAACCGATTTTTCTTTTTAGCCGAACTTATTACCATAGCCCCTGAAAAACAAAAAGGCGATTTTGTGATTTCAAAAAAGCAGTTGCAATATGCTTTGGGCAGTAAGTTGCCCGAAGCGTTGGTAATACGTACGTTGCCCAATCTCACCGATAAATTGTCCAAGCACTATTCGCATACCAATCCGCCCTACCTGTTAGAAGATGCGGCTCTTTTCCTGTTCGAAATCGGGGTTGCCCATTTGTTGGTGGATCTGCCTTCCATAGACAAGGAAAAAGACCGGGGGGCCTTGTTGGCACATAGGGCTTTTTGGAATTTTGGCAAGGAAATGCGCCACAACGCTACCATAACCGAACTTGTTTTTGTGGACAATGCGATAAAGGACGGCAGCTATTTTATAAACCTTCAGTTGGCCCCTTTTGAGAACGATGCAAGCCCCAGCAGGCCCATTTTGTATAAAATTTTAAGCGAATGAGCCTCATTTTAAAATTGGAGGAAACCGCCATGTTGCTCCTTGGAGCGTATCTCTTTTCCCTATTGGATTTTCAATGGTGGTGGTTTTTGGTGCTTTTATTAACCCCCGATTTGGGCATGGTCGGTTATTTTTTTGGGAACAGGGCCGGGGCAGTCCTTTACAATATGGCACACCACAAAGGACTGGCAATTTTAATATATCTTGCAGGTATTTTTCTTTCATTACCTTTGTGCCAGTTGGCAGGGATTATATTGTTTTCCCATGCCTCTTTTGACCGCATTTTTGGTTACGGACTTAAATATGGCAAAGGATTTAGGTTTACGCATTTGGGAGAAATAGGACATACAAATGGATGATATGTTGGACGCTTTTTTAGGGCTCGTTTTAGGGGCCATACTTATGTACTGGTTCTTTTCCTTTTTTCGGAAAAAGAAAGGGAAGGAACTCACCGAGTACCAATCCATTATTTTATTGGAACGGATCAGAAGTGTTTGCAGGCTAATTTCCGTAGAAGGCGATTTTGCCGAAATCTATCGGTATGAAAATACCAAAGAACGCTTTTTGAGTTTGGTAAGCAGCAAAAAAAAGGCGTTGATCATCATTAACGCCAAAGCCCATATAGGCTATGATCTTAAGAAGGTATTGATGCATGCGGATACCGGAAATAAAAAAATAATCCTGACCAATTTCCCGGAACCCGAAGTGCTTTCCATAGAGCCGGATTTACAATTCTATGACATTCAAAATGGAATGTTCAATGCCTTTTCACCGGACGATCTTACGACATTGAACCAAGAGGCAAAGAAGCACATAAGAGAAAAAATACCTCAAAGCGGACTCATGGATACGGCACGAAAGGAAGCGATGCAGGCCGTTATTTTAATAGAAAAAATAGTAGGAACCATTGGTTGGAAATTGGACTATTCTGCATTGAAAATAAGCAATACCGAAAAACAGTTTTTAGAAAATGAATAATCAATTAAATAGCACAAAAATGAAGAACCCTTTATGTATTATATTATTTTTGACAATCGCCATGTGTAGCTATGGCCAAAAACAGGACACTATGAAAGAATTCAATTCCAATTTTGCGCACAATGTTTATTTTTGGTTGAAAAATCCGGATAACCAAGAAGATAGGGCAAAGTTTGTAACCTCTCTTCAAAAGTTTTTAGGCAGTTCCAAATATGCCAAAACCGGATTCATAGGTGTGCCGCCAAGAGCCAGTAGAGAGGTTGTTGATGGCTCATTTACCTATTCCATGGTGGTTACTTTTGACTCGCCAGAAGCGCAGGAGGCCTATCAAAAAGAGGATGTACATCTCAAATTTATTGAGGAATCCAGCAGTCTTTGGACCAAGGTGATCGTGTACGACTCCACGGGAATCTAGGAAATTTAAATGGTAACCTACAGGCCTGCACAAAAAGAGGATGCAGGAAAAATTGCCACTTTGCACGCCCGCAGTTGGCAGCAGAATTACAGGGATGCCTTTAGCGACCATTTTTTGGATACGGAAGTTTTTGAAGATAGGCACAAAGCGTGGAATAAGCGATTGGGTGCCCCCATCGGAAAATCAGTTTATTATGGTAGCAGAAAACGATGGAACCCTGATCGATAATCTGCACGTGGCCGCCGAAGCCAAGGGCAAGGGTATTGGAAAAGAAATGATACGGTTGGTCGCTGCCCAATCTTTGGAGATAAGTCCCGATGACAAAATCTATCTCTGGGTTTTGAAGGACAACGAAAAGGCCTTTCAATTTTATGTGCATTTTGGCGCACGGCATCTGGAAACCCGTCTGGGGGATGAAATTGGTGATAGGAAAGTTTATATCTGCCGTATGGTCTGGGATAATCATGAATTGTTAAGCACAGGGCAATAAACCAAGAAAGTGATGAACATAGAAGAATTCCGTCAGTATTGCATAGCGAAAAAAGGGATTACGGAAGAATTTCCCTTCGATGGGAGTACGTTGGTCTTTAAGGTGATGGGAAAAATGTTCGCTTTGGTTTCCTTGGACCGGGTTCCCTTGCAGGCCAGCTTAAAGTGCAATCCGGAAAGGGCCCTGGAACTTCGGGAATCTTATGAAGGGATTATTGAAGCGGCCTACCATATGAACAAAACGCACTGGAATTCAATTTTGCTTGAAGGACAACTACCTCTAAAATTGATTCGGGAACTCGTAGACCACTCGTATGGGTTGGTGGTTGCCGGACTTACCAAAAAGGTTAGGATAGCCTTGGATGGATCATAAAGATCCCTATGGTTGTCTTTTTGCTTTTAGCTCCACAATAACCTTATAGGCAGTAAAATCCACAATGGCAGATCCCATATCTTTTTACCATCATCAGATAAAAGCCCATACGGCACAACTTTTAAAGGTTAAGAAGCAACTGCTTGCTTACAGCATGCTTCGATTGGTTGTTTTTTTACTCACTGTTTTTGCCGTTTACCTGTTTTTTGGAGAGGTCAAATGGGTAATTGCCATTGTTTTGGTCGCCATTGCGGCCTTTATTTATTTGGTTTCCCGGCAAACGGACTTACAGTATCGGCGCGATACGATTGTAGCACTTCTCAAAATCAACCAAACTGAAATAGAGGTAAAGCAACGTAGGTATTTTCAACTTCCCAAAGGAAATGAATACAAGGATGCTGCACATTATTTTAGTCAGGATATCGATTTGTTCGGGCGGGGCTCTTTTTACCAATACCTCAACCGTACGGCCTTGCAGGAAGGCAGTGACTTGTTGGCCGCTTTGCTCACCGAAAATGCCATTGACCAAATAGGGGCGAAACAAAAGGCGATCGAAGAACTTTCGGAAATGGCCGAATGGCGTCAAGAATTTTCCGCTACTGCATCATTGGTCAAAACAGGAGTCAGAACAGAGGAAATAACGGCATGGCTAGAAAGAAATCGGCCTTTTGTTTCCCAATTAATGGGGCGTATCCCAAAGTTGTTTTCTGTATTGTCCGTATCTGTCCTTGCACTTTTATTCTTTAATCTACTACCCGGTTCGGTCTTGCTTTTTTGGTCAATGCTTGGGCTGGCCATCTCTTTGGTTTTTACCAAAAAAATAACCAAACTATCCATACATATAAGTAAAATTAAAAGTACGTTTTATCAGTACAACAAGTTGCTGATCCTTTTGGAAGATGCTGTATTTAAGTCGCCCTTATTGCAGGAAAAACAAAAACTTGTGGCAAATGAACATATAAAACCCTCTCAGGCCATTAAGGAGCTTTCCACTCTTTTGAATGCGTTGGACAACAATAACAATATTTTCTATTTGATATTCGCAAACGGACTTTTTTTACAAAGTATCACTACCAGTTACAAAATTGAAAAATGGATTGAAAAAAATGGAAAAGATGTAAAAAAGTGGTTCAATAGTATCGCTTTTTTCGATGCCTATAACAGTTTGGGCAACTTTGCGTTCAACCACCCCGGCTATACTTATCCATCACTATCGGACAAAGATTTCGTTTTGCAATCGGTACAAGCGGGGCATCCGTTATTGGATCCGGGGAAAAGCGTGCTAAACGATATTCAAATTGGCAAAGAGCGATTTTTTATCATCACCGGTGCCAATATGGCGGGCAAAAGTACCTTTTTGCGCACGGTTTCCTTGCAGATCGTGATGGCCAATGTAGGACTCCCGGTTTGTGCGGAAAAAGTGGTCTATAACCCTGTAAAATTAATGACCAGCATGCGCACCACTGACTCGTTGACCGATAACGAATCATACTTCTTTTCGGAACTAAAGCGATTACAATTTATGGTCGAGGAATTAAAAAAGGACACTTATTTTATTGTCTTGGACGAAATCCTAAAGGGCACAAACAGTACCGACAAGGCCATAGGATCCCGAAAGTTTGTGGAAAAATTGGTGGCCTCCAAAGCCACCGGGATCATTGCCACGCACGATTTGAGCCTCTGCGGGGCGGCCAAGGAAATACCACAGATAGAAAATTTTTATTTTGACGCCCAGATTATAGCCAACGAACTCTATTTTGACTATGCCTTTAAAAAAGGCATTTGCCAGAATATGAACGCCTCCTTTTTATTGAAGAAAATGGGAATCACAGATTAGATTTTTTTTAGGGATGCTTACACCACGCACTAGAAACAATCTTGGAATATGGGTGTTTTTAATTGAAAAGAGCTCTGTTTTAAGGCAAAATAAGGGGTTTAAATAACCTTATATAAATCTCTCCCTTGAGGAAAGTGGGGGTCTTAAAGAACTATTTTATCATCCCTAGATTGATGATCTCCTGTTCGGTAAGATACCGCCAATGCCCGCGGGGAAGGTCTTTTTTGGTGAGGGAGGCATAAACCACGCGATCCAGTTTTACAATTTCATATTCGAGTTCCTCAAAAATACGGTTCACAATATTGTTCCGGGAACTATAGATCTCTAACCCCACCTGATTTTTAGGTGCGTTTTCCACGTAACTGATATCCTGCACCCTTACCGGACTTTCGTCAATCACAAGACCGTCCTTAATCCGTTTTAAATCGGCACTCAAAAGATTTTTGTTGAGTTCTACATGAAATATCTTCCGAAGTCCGTTTTTAGGTCGTGTTAATTTGGCGGTAAGATCGGTATCGTTGGTAAACAACAACAACCCGGTGGTGTTTTTGTCCAATTTATCAACCGGCGGCAATTCCGATTTAGAGGCACTTGAAATAAGTCCCATGACGGTGCGTTTGCCTTTGTCGTCCTTCATCGTAGTCACAAAATCCTTGGGTTTATTCAAAAGGACGTACTCCTTTTTAATAGGATTCAATAAGCGCCCATCAAATTTAACCACATCGGAAAGTTTTACCTTATGCCCCATTTCGGTAACTGGAACTCCGTTTACGGTAACACTGCCCGCCTGAATATAAATATCGGCCTCCCTTCGGGAACAGACCCCGGAATTGGCCACATACCGATTAAGCCTTATACTGTTGGGATCGGAAGGTTTGGCAATAGGAGCCATTTTTTTAATGGGTGCATTGCCTCGTGCATAGCTTTTCTTCCTAAAATCGCCGCCTTGTCTTCCCGAGGCCTTTTTATCATCGTTAAAATCGGATCTGGACATACAAATTTTTGTGTAAAGGTAATAGATTTTAAGTGCATTCCCTATGGCAACAGCACTACCATAGAATTCTATTGAGCACTAAGTCAATGTCGATCAACAAAATACTGAATACCCCGACAATAATGATCAGCTTCAGAATATTGTGCAACCAAACATAGTGTACTTTTGAATCTGATTTCCATAGAAGTACGAAAAATAGAAGCAAAAATAAGATACTTCCCATGAAATAGAGGTACATAAATCCCACGTCAAATTTATAGATGAGCAAAAGTGTTGGAACCAGCGTTAACACCACTAAAACGGTAATGATCAGTTTTGAGACCGTTGTACCATAAAGGATAGGGATGGTTTTATAATTCTGAGCCATATCTCCGGCTATATTCTCTAAATCCTTTATCATCTCGCGCACTAAAATCAGAAGAAAAAGAAATATGGCGTGCACAAAAATTACGGTTTCAAAGTTTTTATAATACACAAAGACGGCAAAAAAGGGGGTTATGGCCAAAGTTGCCGAAACAAAATTCCCTACAAAAGTTATTTTTTTTAATTTATGCGAATAAAACCAAATCCCGAAAATATAGGCTGAAAAGAACAAGACCGCCCTAAAAGAAACATAGCTGGCAAAAAATACGGATAGAAAATTAAGGATAAAGTAGGTGGTTAACTTAATGTTTTGTCCTACCACCCTATCCAACATGGTTTTTACGGGTTTATTAATGAGGTCTTTTTCCGCATCGTAAAAATTATTGATGATATAGCCCCCTGCAATGACCAAGGCCGAGGCCAATACAATCACAAAAAGATTTAGATCAAAAACCACTTTGCGAAGCGGCAAACCCGGTGCCAAGATGTATATAGAGGCCAAATATTGGGCCAACACAATCATGAGGATATTGTAGCCCCTGACCACAGAAAAAAGACTCAGCAACTTTAAGAGCAAGAGCTTGTTTTTTCTATGGAACATGGTGTAGGTTTCAAAAGTTGTAGACCACCTCCAAATTATACCCTTTTAGTGCCTTTTTTGCCTTTTCGATATCTTCGGTGAATCCCAAAATATACCCTCCACCGCCAGAACCACAAAGTTTTAAATAATACTCATTGGTGTCTATTCCCTGTTTCCAAAGTTTATGAAACTCCACGGGGATCATAGGTTTAAAATTATCCAACACCACGTGAGAAAGGTGTTTGATGTTGCTAAAGAGCGATTTTATATTTCCGTTGATAAAATCGTCCACACAGGCATCTGTATGTTTAATGAATTGGGTCTTGAGCATTTTTCGGAAACCATCATTCTTCATTTGTTCCATAAAAATCCGAACCATTGGCGCAGTTTCTCCAGTGATCCCGCTATCCAATAAAAAGACAGCACCTTTACCTCCAAAGTTTTGAGATGGGATGCTGGTAGATTCTATATTGTTTTTGGAATTGATCAGTATTGGCAGGCTCAAATAGCTGTTCAACGGATCTAGTCCGGAAGATTTACCGTGAAAAAAGGATTCCATAGCTCCGAAAACAGATTTTAACTTTAAGAGCTTTTGTCTGGTTAGATTCTCTAAAACGGTAATTTTATCTGTAGCGTATTTATCATAGATCGCAGCTACTAATGCACCACTGCTTCCTACTCCATATCCTTGAGGGATAGAACTATCAAAATACATACCTCCGTCGATGTCAGCTTGTAAAGCCTCCATATCAAAACGGATTAGCTTCGGATCCTTAAGTTGTAATTTTTGCAAATAATCCATAAAAGCCCTGAGACCTTCATTCGATTTTTTAGCCGCTCCCGACAGGTTTTCTCCCATCTTGAGTGCCCCTTTAAAAAAATTATACGGAATGGAAAGTCCTTTGGAATCTTTTATGATACCATACTCTCCAAAAAGCAGAATCTTAGAATAAAACAGCGGTCCTTTCACTTGTTTAGTTTGAGGTTAATGGTTGATGCGATAGTAACTTGCTTAATAAACATACATTTATTGATTTTAAAGATATACAATATATACGGCGAAATCAATATTCTCGGACTTAATGCCCGTTTTGCCGATAAATATAACGCAAAACTACATTTTAAATTATTTTCTATTACTTACTACATGCTTAGCACCAAAACCAATTTGGTCGCAAATATACTGCCCGTTTTGACAATAGGCAACTAACTCATTGGTAATAAATTGCAAAACCGCTTTTTGATCTTTTTTAGGATAAAGCAAATGCACGTTGGCTCCTGCATCTAAGGTAAAACAAATGGGGGTGCCCGTAGTTTTCCGAAATGCCCAAATTCTGGAGATAATCTCCAAGGTATTGGGCTGCATCAAAATAAAATAGGGCTGTGCCGTCATCATCATCGCATGAAGCGCAAGTGCTTCACTTTCTAGAATTTCAATAAATTTATCGAGGTTTCCGTCATCAAAAACAGCTTTTAACCGAGTTATATTTTCATGCGCCTGCAAAAATCGCCTTGTTGCAAACGGATGGTTTTTCATTAAATCATGCCCCATAGAACTGCTAACTTGTTTCTGACCCTTGTCTACCAACAGAATAGTATCTTGATATTCCTTAAACACATCATGGATCGGAAAGGGATATTTTATGGCATACAAATCCGAACTGCCCGGAGTTCCTTCATGATATCCCCAATGCATAACGCCACCTTGTATACTTCGACAAGCACTTCCAGAGCCTAAACGGGCCAAAAAGGACGCTTTTTTTGTAAAATATTCGGAATCCATATCCGGATAAAATTCCTGCTCCATAGCCATCAAACAAAGGGAAAGAGCCGCTAAACCACTTGCCGAGGAGGCAATACCACTGCTATGCGGAAACGAATTGGAGGTTTCTATTTCTAAATGATAGTGTTTCAAAAAGGGAATGTATTTTTCTATTCTGGAAAAAAACAGCTTTATTTTGGGTTCAAAATCGTACTTAGGCTTGCCCTCAAAACGAAAATCAAAAGAAAAATTTTCGCCTGCACCATCCAATTTGGTATAGGAAATGGTGGTGGTGGTAACACAACTATCCAATGTAAAACTTAGGGAAGGATTGGCCGGGATTTGATTTTCCCGTTTTCCCCAATATTTTACCAAGGCAATGTTACTAGGCGATTTCCAAGTTACTTTTCCGTGATTCTTCCCTTTGGCAAAGGACAATGGCACAAAATCTTTTTCGGTCATTTGTACTGCAATTTTGGCAAAGATAGCTTTAAAGCGGTTTTGCTTTAGGGTCAATTAAAATAAATTGCTACTTTAGGCCTATTGATTCAAATAAACTTGAAAAAGAAACTAACTTTTATAATAATCGCAACGGGCATTTGCCTTACAATTGGTTTCCTTTCCGGTTTTGCCACCCAGAGTTCGGTAAACGATTGGTATCTAACTTTGAACAAACCAAATTTTAATCCGCCTAACTGGATATTTGCGCCTGTTTGGACCCTGCACTATATTATGATGGGCGTAGCGGCAGGTTTGGTATGGGCCAAAGGATTTTATCATATATGGGTAAAAACTGCCTTGTACCATTTTGGCTTTCAGTTGCTTTTCAATGCGCTTTGGAGTATTGTATTTTTCGGTTTCAAAAATCCGTTTTGGGCATTATTGATTATCCTTACCCTGCTGGTTTTACTGCTGTTTACCATCAAATGGTTTAAAGTGGTTAGCAAAACAGCCGCTTATTTGCTTATCCCCTACTTTATATGGGTGTGTTTTGCCACTATTCTTAATTATAAGATTTGGGAGCTAAACTAAACCTAAACGTCATTCTTCGCTTTGGTGTTTTGCATAAAACCTTGAAATCACAAACGTATGCCTACCTATGAAGGTGCTATATTTTTTAAAACAAAATGTTTTCTGTAATTATTTAGTAACTTATACGCCAAATTCACTAGGTATGCGATTACATTTTGGAGTAATAGCAGTCCGAAAAGCATTGATAAATTGCAGGTTTGCCAGATATAGAAGTGTTTCAAAATTAGATTATTCTTAAAAATATGAAGAAGTTTATCCTTGCCTTAGACCAAGGCACCACCAGTTCACGTGCCGTTGTTTTTGATGAAAAAGGCACCATTGTTTCCGTAGCCCAAAAAGAATTTACACAGTATTTCCCAAAACCGGGCTGGGTAGAACATGATGCGGTGGAAATATGGTCTACGCAAGCGGGTATGGCTGCTGAAGCCACCGCCAAAAAAGGCCTTACCGGTGCCGACATAGCGGCCATAGGCATTACCAACCAGCGCGAAACCGTCGTTGTTTGGGATAAACAAACCGGAGAACCCGTGTATAACGCCATTGTTTGGCAAGACAAAAGAACAGCCGATTATTGCGATACACTAAAAAAAATGGGCAAAGAGCCAATGATTCGGGAAAAAACCGGATTGGTTATCGATTCTTATTTTTCGGGCACTAAAGCGAAGTGGATACTGGATAATGTAGAAGGCGCCAGAAAACGCGCCGAGGCCGGGGAATTGCTTTTAGGCACCATAGACACCTGGCTCATTTGGAACATGACCAAAGGCAACCTACACATTACCGATGTTACCAATGCCTCAAGAACACTCCTATTTAATATAAATACCCTAGAATGGGACGATGAGCTCCTTGAATTGCTCACCGTTCCTAAAAGTATGTTGCCACAGATAAAGCAATCCAGTGAAGTTTATGGCTATACCCACCCCAACTTTTTTGCCGTTAAAATTCCGATTGCGGGAATTGCAGGAGATCAACAGGCCGCATTGTTTGGGCAAATGTGCACCAAACCGGGAATGGTAAAAAACACCTACGGTACCGGTTGCTTTATGTTGATGAATATCGGGGACACCCCAACTGTCTCAAAAAATAACTTACTGACCACCGTGGCATGGAAAATTAACGGAAAAACAACGTATGCGCTGGAGGGTAGTATTTTTATCGCCGGAGCCGTGGTGCAATGGTTGCGCGACAGTTTAAAAATTATAAAAAATTCAGCGGATGTTGAAAAATTGGCCGCATCCGTAGACACGTCAGAAGGCGTCTATTTTGTGCCTGCATTTGCCGGATTGGGTGCGCCACATTGGAACCAGAGAGCCCAAGGTACTATTTTTGGCCTTACCCGGGGCAGCACCGACGCCCATATTGCCAGAGCGGCCTTGGAATCTGTCGCCTATCAAACTATGGATATTTTAAAGGCAATGGAAGCCGATTCGGGAGTTTCCATCAAGGAATTACGGGTCGATGGCGGTGCTACGGTAAATAAAATGCTCATGCAGTTTCAGGCAGATGTACTAAACACCAGTACGGTAAGACCCAAAATAGTTGAGACCACCGTAATGGGTGCTGCATATCTCGCCGGTCTGGCCGTAGGATATTGGAAAAACCTTGACGAAATTCAGGAAATTTGGCAAACCGATATCCATTTTAACCCAACCAAGGATAGAGATGCTATAAACGCGGGAATTACCGGGTGGTATAAAGCCATTGATGCGGTACAATACTACTCTAAATAAGGAATCCTAACACTAATACCTTTCGTAAAATATGACACCATTTATAGCAGAAATTATCGGAACCATGTTGTTAATAATCCTCGGGGGAGGTGTGGTAGCCAATGTAGTACTCAAAAAAACCAATGGAAACAGTAGTGGATGGATCGTTATTACAACAGGATGGGCATTGGCCGTTTATGTAGGCGTGGTAGTGGCCGCACCTTACAGCGGTGCCCATTTAAACCCCGCTGTGTCTATTGGGTTGGCCATTGCGGGCAAGTTCTCATGGGACGAGGTTCCGCTCTTTGTGTTGGCACAAATGATCGGAGCCATGGTAGGTGCCTTAATTGTTTGGATGGTATACAAGGATCATTTTAATGCTACCGAAGATAAAGGAGCTAAAATTGCCGTCTTTTGTACGGCACCGGCCATTCGAAACCCCGTAAACAATTTAATCAGCGAAATAGTAGGCACTTTTGTGCTTATATTTACTATTCTATACTTTACCAATGCGACCATAACCGATACGGAGACTGTAGTAGGTTTGGGTTCGGTAGGGGCCATTCCCGTTGCCTTTTTGGTTTGGGCCATAGGGCTTTCCCTTGGAGGCACTACGGGCTATGCCATTAATCCGGCGAGGGATCTTGGGCCGCGCATTGTGCACGCAATGCTTCCGCTAAAGAATAAGGACGCCAGTGATTGGGGGTATGCTTGGATACCCATTGCGGGACCCATCATCGGGGCCTCCATTGCGGCTTTTTTAACGTTGTTCCTAACATAGGGAAGGGATATTTTTTAGACTTGTCCTTACTTCCTTATGGGAACGGTAATCTAACAATTTGGAAAAGTCAAGGAAATCCTACAGTCTAAAAATCAGTTGCTTTTTTAACGGGGCACGTAAAAACATGGAGCGGTGATTTTTTGTGCATTGGTGAAAATTTGAGGGCTATGTCCCTGTATTTACTGCTTTTTCCAAGGTAAAAGAGAATTCAGAGCCCACACCTACTGCGCTTTCCACATAGATTTTTTCCTTGTGGGCTTCAATGATGTGCTTTACAATGGCCAGACCAAGACCAGAGCCCCCTTCGCTCCTGCTTCCGCTTTTATCTACCCTATAAAACCGCTCAAAAAGTCTTGGAATATGTTGTTTTTGAATTCCCTCCCCATTATCGGTTACCCTTATGATGACTTTGTTTTTTATCAAATTTTCCACGCTTACCTCGGTGGTGCCGTTTTGATTGCCGTATTTAACGGAATTTTCCAAAAGATTTGTGACCACCTGCTGTATCTTTTCCCTATCGGCGTGTACAAAAATAGGGGCTTCATACGTCATGTCAAACGTGAGCGAAATATTCTTTTTGGTCGCCTTCATCTCCAATAGATCAAAAACATTTCGTATCAGCTCAATGATGTTAAAGTTTGAAAATTCCAGATTAAGGTCCCCCACTTCCAGTTTCGTGATCAAATCCAGGTCTTTTATAATGTAGATAAGGCGTTCTACGCCCTTATTGGCCCGTTGCAGGTATTTTTTTCTAACGGCCTTATCTTCAATAGCTCCATCCAACAAGGTAAGGATATAGCCCTGCACCGTAAATAATGGGGTTTTGAGCTCATGGGACACATTTCCCAGAAAATCCTTCCGGTATTCTTCCCTAATCTTAAGGGTGTCTATTTCGATCTTCTTGTCCTTGGCGAACTTTTCAATTTCTTGGGTCAAAGTTTGCATGTCCGTGGTGATGGTGCGGGAGGCCAGCGAAGAAGATTCTAATAATGAAACATCATCATATATTCTTTTGATGCGTTTGTAAATAAAGGTTTCAACCCGAAACTGAATAATTAAGAAGGCAATTATAAAGGCCGGTATTCCAAAGCTTATCAGCGTAATTGGGTGAAATTGATTTTGGTAGGCTAAAATAATCCCTAACAACAGGGTTAGGACAATGGAAATTATGAGCGAGGATCGAAATGCAAACTTATAGGACTTCCTTAGTTTAATGGCCATTACAACACAAACTTATACCCCACCCCTTTTACGGTCTTAAAATTGTCATCACCGATTTTTTCGCGCAGTTTCCGAATGTGCACGTCTATGGTACGCCCGCCCACGACTACTTCGTTGCCCCATACCTTGTCCAGGATAACTTCTCTTTTGAACACTTTATTGGGTTTTGATGTTAATAAGGCCAGTAATTCAAACTCCTTACGGGGCAGTACAATTTCCTCCCCATTGCTTATGATCTTATATTCTTCACGATTGATTGTGATGTTGCCCACTTGCACAATATCCTCCAATTCCTGCACTTCCTCATCCTTGAACCTTCTAAGAAGGGCTTTTACCTTACTCACCAAAACCTTGGGTTTAATGGGCTTGGTAATATAGTCGTCCGCTCCCGCATCAAACCCGGCCATTTGGGAATAGTCCTCTCCCCTGGCGGTCAGGAATGCTATTATGGTATTCTCCAGACCCGGAGTGTTACGGATGGCCTCACAGGCTTCTATGCCGTCCATTTCGGGCATCATAACATCCATGATTATTAAATGGGGTTTCCTTTTTTTTGCTTTTGCAACGCCCTCTATCCCGTTTTTGGCGGTATATACCTCATATCCTTCAGCCGAAAGATTGTAACTAACGATCTCTAAAATATCCGGTTCGTCATCTACTAAAAGTATTCTAATGTCCTTTTTTTTCATGGGTTTAGCGAATTGGTTGTTTCGTCAAAAGTAAAGATAATACTATTAGGACTAGCCTGCTTAACATTCATTTAATATGGTAACATTAAGATAACACTAAAAAAATAAAGGTTTAACCTGCCCGTAACCTGACTTTTACAACTGAGGGGTTTCTTTGCGGTGTTGATTTGAAAACTTGACATAACGAACTAAATTATGGAACTAAAAAAAACAGAAATGAAAAAATTAGTATTTGGATTAATGGCTTTTGCTTCTATGGCAATCGTATCCTGTAGTGATGATGATAGTGCGCCCATTGTAGATGTTGAAGCAACCTGCAATGACGGTATTTTAAATAACGGAGAGACCGCAATAGATTGTGGTGGTCCAAACTGTACGGCTTGTGTAGTACCACCTGTGGTAGCTACTTGCAATGACGGTATTTTGAACGGTGACGAAACCGAAGTGGATTTTGGTGGCAGTTGTGCCGGTTTAATTACGGTTACGGGACTAATCTCAGAAAACACCACTTGGACTAGAAATAATATTTACCTTTTAGGCGGTAAAGTAGTGGTTGGTGTTGGCGTAACTTTGACTATTGAGCCCGGTACCATTATTAAGGGAAAACCAGGTTCTGGTTCTTTGGCCTCGGCATTAATTGTGCAACGAGGATCCAAAATAAACGCAGTGGGTACCGCAGAAAGGCCTATTATTTTTACCAGCGAACAAGATAACATAAAAGTAGGTGAAACCGCAGGAACCAATTTGGACGAAGCTGATAATGGTCTTTGGGGCGGTGTTCTAGTTTTGGGCAATGCTCCTGTATCCCTTTCCGGAGATGTTACAGAGAATCAAATTGAAGGCATTCCCGCAAGCGATTCCTTTGGATTATATGGCGGAAACGATCCTGCGGACGATTCCGGTGATCTGGCTTATATTTCAATCCGTCATGGTGGTGCCATTATTGGTGAAGCAAATGAAATAAACGGACTTACACTTGGTGGTGTTGGAACAGGTACTACCATAGACAATATTGAAATTGTAGGTAATGAGGATGATGGTCTGGAAATATTTGGAGGTAGCGTAAACGTAACCAACATATTTGTGTGGGCTGGAGGTGATGATGCCTTAGATATGGATCAAGCGTGGACAGGAACCTTAGACAACGCCGTGGTTGTACAAGGTGTTCGTTCGGATAGTGCTCTGGAATTGGATGGTCCTGAAGGATCTGCCACAGGTTCCTATACCCTAAACAACATTACTCTTATAGGTAATACAGAAGTTGGCGAAGGTTTAGGAAACAGAAGAATTGGCGACTTTAGGGACGGGTTGTTGGCTACTGTAAACAACGTATATGCTACAGGTTTTTTACCAACAACTTCCATCAGATTAAACGGAGACAAATCTGCAACAACCTACAACAATGGCCTTTTGGTGTTGACCAACTGGGAAATTGCGCTTCCCGTGAGTGTTGCTGCTGTTAACGATCTATTTACTTTTAGCAATGTTACTATACCAACAACCTACAAAGAAGACGCAAGCACTATTGCTGCTGCGGTTACGGCGGGTTCACAAACCGTTGGTGCTGATACCTCAGCTTTTAGCTGGACCTATAGCAATACCAAAGCTAGTTTAGGTTTCTAATTGTTACTTATAAATAACACATTAAAAAAACAGTTGCTCGTCCTTAATTTTAGGATGGGCAACTTATTTGTTATACTGGTTTAGATATAATACCAAAAACCCAAACCACTATTGTTTAGCCGTTGGCTAGAAGCATTCGAACAGAAACAATATAATTTTCATTGATGAAACACAAAAATCTTTTATTTTTTTTCCTTTTATTATCTCTACAATACAGCTTTTCACAAAAGGGAGTTGTCACCGGGACTGTAAATGACGGCGAATTAAATGATGTGCTGCCCTTTGCCAATATTGTGCTCAAAGGGACAACCATTGGTACGACCTCGGATTTTGACGGAAAGTATCAACTAGAAGCAGAGCCCGGCACCTACACCCTTATTTTTTCTTATTTGGGGTACCAAACCAAGGAAATATCTGAAGTTGTCATCTCAACCAATAAAGATGTTGTCATTGACATCACCTTAGATCCCGCGTCCAATGCTTTGGATGAAGTAGTGGTTACCACAACAGTGACCAAAAACACGGAGGCATCCGTGCTACAGCTCCAAAAAGCGTCTATAAAACTTATGGACGGGCTTTCCTTGCAAAGCATAAAGCGTTCCGGGGCAACGGATATCGCCGCCGCAGTTAAGGCCGTTCCAGGGGTTTCGGTCCAAGGCGGAAAATATGTATATGTGCGCGGACTGGGCGATCGATATACCAAAACCACCCTGAACGGCATGGACGTGCCCGGCTTGGATCCGGATCGAAATACCCTGCAATTGGATTTGTTTCCCACATCTATTTTGGATAATATTCAGGTAGTGAAGTCCTTTACCCCGGAATCTTCTGCCGATTTTACCGGTGGATTCGTGGATATTGTTACCAAAGACATCCCCACAAGGGCACAATATGAAGTTACGGTTGGTCTGGGCTACAACTCCTCCATGCACTTTAATAATGATTTTTTAACTTCCCAATCCAGCGACACTGATTTTTTGGGCTTTGACAATGGCAAAAGGGACTTACCCATTAACCGTCTCCAAAATATTCCCTCGCCTTCTGCAGGCAGTCCGGTGCTCACCGTCCTTACGCAGCTTTTAGACCCCCAAATGGCTGTTGAAAAGGAAAAAAGTTTTATGGACTTTAACATCGGTTTCACTGCGGGTAACCAATACAATTTGGGAGGCACTAAAAAACTTGGCTTCCAAGCAGCCGTAAATTATAGGAACACCACGGAATTCTTTGAAGATGCCCAAAACAATTTTTGGTTCAAAAACCGGTCGGACAGTGGCATTTTTGAATTGGAACCCGATCGCCTTCAAAGTGGCAACATCGGTGTAAACAATGTACTTCTGAGTGCTTTGGGCGGATTGGCCCTTAAAACGGAAAGATCTAAATACCGACTAAACATACTTCACATTCAAAACGGTGAATCGAAAAATGGTTTTTTTGACGTGGCCTCTGTACTTTTTGACGAAGTACGCGGTGTCCGCGACAACATAGAATATACGGAACGTTCTATTTCCAATGCGCTTCTAAGTGGTTATCATACCAGCAGGGATGCGAAATGGTCCCTAGAATGGAAGCTATCTCCAACCCTTTCCATCATAAATGACAAAGACGTTCGATTTACCACTTTTGAAATAAGCGATACCGGAGATTTTGTTATCAGGCCCAGTAGTTTTGGTCCGCCAACACGCATTTGGAGGGATTTGGAAGAAACCAATCTTGCAGGAAAACTAGATCTTACACGAAAACACACCTTATTCGGAAAAGATGCTAAGTTATTGTTTGGGGGTGCCTATACCTACAAAACCCGTGATTACAGTATAGACCAATATTTTTTAACCGTTAGGGGGCAGGCAACTACTCCAATAAATGGCAATCCCGATAACCTTTTATTGCCCGAAAACATTTGGACACCACAGACGGATAGAGGCACTTTTGTTACGGGAAATTTTGAACCCACCAACTCGTTCGATTCCGAATCGAATTTGGCAGCGGCCTATTTTTCTGAGGAGTTTCAAATCAGCAATAAACTAAAAAGTGTTTTAGGCCTTCGATTCGAGAAATTTGACCTTAGTTACACCGGTCAGAACAATCTGGGCGATGTCGTATTCAATAATGACAAAATAATAGATGTTTCCGATCTTTTTCCTTCGGCCAACCTTATTTACGATTTTAACGAAGCTGGTAACATTAAATTAAGGAGCTCTTATTCAAGAACTACCGCCAGACCCTCCTTCAAAGAAGCATCCATAGCCGAAATTTTCGATCCATTAACAGGACGGATCTTCATAGGAAATGTGGATTTGAACCCCACATACATTAATAATTTTGATCTTCGATTTGAAAAATATGGGAATGAAGGGTCGTTTTTTGCCGTGAGTGCCTTTTATAAGGATTTCAGCGATCCTATAGAATTGGTGGCCTTTGAGCAAGCACCTAATAATTTTCAACCCAGAAACGTTTCATCGGCTACCGTTATAGGAGCTGAAATTGAAGTTCGACAAAACTTGGCTTTTATTGCCCCGGGCTTAAAGAATTTTGATGTAAACGCCAACTATTCTTTAATAGATTCAGAAGTTGATATGAGTGAAATTGAATTTAATTCCAGACAATTGGCAGCACGTGATGGAGAGAATATTAAAGATACGCGCGAACTTCAGGGACAATCACCGTATCTCATTAATTTTGGACTAAATTATAAAGGCGACACCAATGGATGGCAAGGCAGCCTGGCCTATAACGTACAAGGAAAAACGTTGGAAGTAGTTGGTATCAGGGCAGTTCCGGATGTGTATACCTTACCTTTCCATAACCTCAACCTAAATTTTGCCAAGGAATTTGGCAAAGAAGGAAACTCCAAAATTACGCTTCGATTTTCCAATTTAATTAACGACAAAATCGAAAGTGTGTACAAGTCTTTCCGAGCATCAGATCAAATCTATTCGTTAAGAGACCCTGGGCAAGCTATTTCCTTGGGCTATAGTTTTCAGTTTTAAATTTTCTCTTAATATCCCTTACAATCAAAACCCCACAATCGTGGGGTTTTTTATGCATTTCATCGAAAAAAGCACTATTCCTATGATAGTCTATACTCCCTGAGCTAAAAATCAGTACCTTTGAAATATATCTGTTTGAATGAAAAAACTTTACTTCGTTTTTTTCTTTTTTATAGCCATGCTCGCCTTTGGTCAGGAAGCCCAGAACACAGGCGATATAGAGGGGTTAAAATTATACCCCAATCCCGTTACGAATGGAAAGGTCTTTATAAGCACCCCGCTTGGCGCACCCAAGAAAATATTTATTTTTGATGTCTTGGGCACGAAAGTTTTGGAAACCACACTATTAGGTTCCGAATTGAACCTATCCGATATGGATGCCGGGATTTATGCGATCCGCATCTTTGAAAAGGATAAGATGGCCACCCGTAAACTGATCGTTAAATAGGATTCTGTTTCCCGTTAAGTTTAACTTTTTTCAACAAATCCGTGATTTCTTCCCTATAAAAAATCGACGAACGGCCAGCCAAATTTGGTTCACCTACAAAAATTGGGGTTTCACAACATTTTATATTTTCAACAAAACCCTTTTAGTAGTTTTATGGTGTTGATCCCAAATCGATACCTATGAAACTAATCTACTTTGCCTTGCTTTTAATGCTTTCGTTTACAATATCAGGTCAGGAAATCGCCGACGCAGGAATATCCCCAAATGCTGGAACAGTCGGATTTAAACTTTATCCAAATCCGGTGTATGACGCCATCGTTTATATCACTACCGCAAACAATGTGCACAAGGACATTGTTGTTTATGATGTTTTTGGAGAAGTTGTACTCACAGAAAGAATCACCACCAACACATTAAATATTTCCAGACTTGTGCCGGGGGTATATGTTCTTCAAGTTACCGAGAACAATAAGTCCATGTCCCGGAAATTGGTGGTAAAATAATTAAATAGTCTCCAATCCATCCCAAAAAAGAATTTTTCTAGATAAAGGACTTCGATTTTGGTTATTTTTACATGGATGGATACTACCGCTATTTTTAACATTCCCCATGCGGACGCGTTTGCTTTACGCGCTTTTGAAACGTTCCGTTTTCAATACCAAAACAATTCTATTTATAAGCTATTCTGCGACCATTTACAACGAAATCCCAAAAACGTACATACCCTTCAGGAAATTCCCTATTTACCCATCGAATTTTTTAAATCCAAACAAATTATTTCCGGGAATGTTGTTCCCGAAATTACATTTACAAGCAGTGGTACCACGGGGGCACTTACCAGCAAACATTATGTAAAAAATTTAGATCTATATCGGGAGAGTTTTACCAAAGGTTTTGAGCTCTTTTACGGCAAGCCTACCGAATACTGTATCCTGGCGCTTTTGCCCTCGTATTTGGAACGTGACGGGTCTAGCCTGATCTATATGGTAAATAACCTCATAACATCTTCCAAACACCCTAAAAGCGGGTTTTATTTGAACAACCTGGACGCCCTGAAAGACACCTTGCTCCAGCTGGAAGCCGCAAAAACCAAAACTCTCCTGATCGGTGTTTCCTTTGCTTTATTGGATTTGGCAGAAAGGCATTCGTTTCAACTTAAAAATACGATAATCATGGAGACCGGGGGCATGAAAGGGCGGAGAAAGGAACTGATTCGTGACGCATTGCACCACCAACTTAAAAAAGGATTTGGAGTACCCATGATTCACTCTGAATATGGCATGACCGAGCTCTTGTCTCAGGCATATTCCAAAGGAAATGGCATCTTTACCTCGCCACCCTGGATGAAGGTTTTTATTAGAGATGCAGAAGATCCATTATCTTTTCAAGACCACGGTAAAATAGGTGGTGTTACAATTATCGATTTGACCAACTACTATTCCTGCTCCTTTATTGCTACTCAGGATTTAGGAAAGTCCCACGCAGATGGTTCTTTCGAATTACTGGGTCGTTTCGACCATTCGGACATCCGTGGCTGCAACTTGATGGTTCTTTAAGGATAATTTAAGTTTTCCTTTAGTCAGTTCCACTAGTATTTCCGACTACCACAAAAACAAAAAAGCATATGAATACTTTCCTTTTTAACACCATTTTTTTACTGTCCTTTCTATCCTACGGTCAAAAAACCGACATCTATGTAAAGGGAGGCTATGCCGTTACCGGATATGATGTGGTTTCTTATTTTAGCCATGAGGTAAAAAAGGGCGACAAAAATTTTCAAGTGCCCTACGAAGGGGCTATCTTTTTATTTTCTTCGGCGGCCAATGCAAAACTTTTTAAAGTGAATCCAAAAAAATATGCCCCGCAATATGGGGGACATTGTTCTTACGCCATGGCCGTTAAGGGAGAAAAAGTGAGCAGTGACCCCAATATTTATGAAATCAGGGACGGGAAGCTACACTTGTTCCACAGAGCCGAAGGGCTTACCAATTGGAAAAAGGAAGGACCTGAAAAACTGAGGGGGAAAGCAGATGAAAATTGGGCAAAATTCGTGAAAGTTGCCCATAACTAATCTTCGAACCAAACTAAACTATTGGTTCAGAGCTCCTTCAACGCTTTACGCTCACTTGCACAACCTTGGAAAAAATCTAAAAACAGCCAATTAAAAAAAGGCGATGTCGCCTATTACGGAAACTATTTAACAATGATCAAAAAATAATTTTTTTTGCCCCGCTGTAGCAGTACAAATTTATCATTTATAAGATCTGCTGAGGTAATGGTATGGTCTTCGCCAACTTTTTCTTTATTTACGGAAATGGAGTTTTGTTTCAATTCGCGCCGTGCTTCCCCGTTAGAGGCTAAAAATCCCGTTTTTGCGGCTAGTGCCCCAATCATATCTAATCCTTTTTCTATATCCACTCTAGCTATTTCGGCCTGTGGCACGCCATCAAAAACATCCAAAAAGGTTTTTTCGTTCAATTTTTTTAAATCTTCTGAAGTCGATTTTCCAAATAAAATTTCACTGGCACGCATCGCATTTTCCAATTCCTCCTTGGAGTGTACCATGACGGTTATTTCTTCGGCCAGGCGTTTTTGCATAAGTCGTAAATGCGGGGCTTCTCCGTGTGCTTTCTCCAAAACGGCAATAACTTCCCGGGAGAGGAAGGTAAATATTTTAAGGTATTTTACTGCATCGGCATCAGAGGTATTCAACCAATACTGGTAGAACTTGTAGGGCGAGGTGCGCTCGGCATCCAACCATACATTGCCCCCTTCGGTCTTTCCAAATTTTGTGCCGTCTGCCTTAGTGATTAGCGGACAGGTAAGTGCATAGCCCTTGCCGTTCCCAATTCGCCTGATAAGTTCCGTGCCTGTAGTAATATTGCCCCATTGGTCACTACCGCCCATTTGAAGGGTACAATTGTGGTTTTGAAAAAGGTGTAGAAAATCGTACCCTTGTACCAACTGATAGGTAAATTCGGTAAAGGACATCCCTTCTTTAGATTCGTCCGAAAGCCGCTTCTTTACGGAGTCCTTCGCCATCATATAATTTACGGTAATGTGCTTGCCCACATCACGGATGAAATCCAAAAAGGTAAAACCCTTCATCCAGTCATAATTGTTTACCAGAACGGCGGCGTTGTCCGCTGTGCCGTTAAAATCCAAAAAACGGGATAACTGCTCCTTAATTGCTTCCTGATTATGCCTAAGCGTGGCCTCATCCAACAAATTGCGTTCTTCGGATTTCCCGGAAGGATCTCCAATCATTCCTGTGGCACCACCTATGAGCGCAAAAGGTCTATGACCGGCCAATTGAAAATGGCGCAACATCATAACACTTACCAAATGGCCAATGTGCAACGAATCTGCAGTAGGATCTATACCCACATAGGCACACTGCATACCACTAAGCAAATGCGCCTCTGTTCCAGGCATAGCATCGTGCAACATACCTCTCCATTTTAATTCTGCAACAAAATTAGAAGCCATTATTTTCAATACTTTTTTAATAGCTGCAAATATAACGGAATTTAAAAGCTTTGCGCTTTTAGAAAAGCGAATTAATCCGCCCCAAATTCCTAAATTTGAGCCATGGTATTAGTCACAGGAGGTACGGGTTTGGTAGGGGCGCATTTGCTATTGCGACTATTGGAAGCAGAAACACCTGTAAAAGCCACCTACCGCCCACAAAGCAATCTGGGCAAGGTTAAAGAAATATTTTCGTATTACAGCCAGCAATCTGAGGAACTCTTTTCTAAAATCACTTGGGTAGAAACTAGTTTAAACGATATCTGTGGTCTGGAAACAGCTTTTGAAAACGTAACACATGTGTATCATTGTGCCGCGTTAATTTCCTTTGACCCACGGGATTATACTATTTTACATAAAATTAATGCAGAAGGCACTACCAACATTGTGAACTTTTGTATTGCAAAAAACATACAAAAATTATGTTATGTAAGCTCTGTGGCTACTATTGGTAAACCTGCCCATAACACTTTTGCAAACGAAGACGATGAATGGTATGATGACTATGCCAATGTCTATGCCCTAAGTAAATGGGCAGCAGAAATGGAAGTTTGGCGAGGTGCTCAAGAGAATTTGCCAGTTGTTATCCTAAATCCGGGTGTAATACTAGGTCCCGGATTTTGGGACACCGGAAGTGGCCTTTTTTTTACAGCAGTCTCAAAAAAAAGAACGCATTTCCCGCCGGGAGGCACTGGCTTTGTGAGTGTAAAGGATGTGGTGCGCATTATGGTAGGTGTAATGGATTCGCCCATTGTAAACGAACGATATATTGCCGTTTCGGACAATCTTACTTATAAAGAGGTACTTGAAAAAATTGCCGTTGGGTTAAACGTTGCACCACCCAAAAAGAAACTACCGTTCTGGTTACTGGAAATCCTTTGGCGATTGGATTGGTTTCTGGGCTTTTTTGGTAAAAAAAGAAAAATCACCAAAAATACTGTTCTTTCCTTAAGGCATCCGGTGCATTATGATAATCAAAAAATAAAAGAAGCTTTGGATTTTTCGTTTCACCCTATAAACGAAGCCATAACCCTATGTTGTAACCGTTTTTTAGAAGAAAGTTGCTAAAAAATTATTTCTTGTTCAATAATTCACTATTGACCTTCTTTCCTTTTAGAGCCAAACTATCGGGTCCCTTGGTCCTTATTTCCTCCAGCCTTTTCTGATCTATTTCCAGTTTGGCCACAATTTCCCTGTAGATAGCTTCGTATTCGGCGGGTATTGAGGCATAATATAAATCGCTTTTCGCCAATTGAATGCTGTCCACACCGTATTTTTTATAGATATAAGGCATAATCTCTATATCCTGCTCCTGTAAAATGGCGGCGTTTGTGTTTTGCGCCGAATTTAGGATAGAAAGGTCATACAAAATCTCGACCATTTTTCCCTTGCCGATCAAACCGTCCGGTTTTTCAACTAATTTTTCATTGCACGAAACCACTGCTAAAAATAATAACAGTATAAAAAAAAGATTCATCTTCATCTGTTAAAAGTTAATCTTTTGGCATTTTTGAAAATGGAGAAATTTCCATTTTCATAGGCCAAATGCCCGTTTATAAAGGTATGCGTTATATGTGAGGTAAACGTATTTCCCTCAAAAGGAGACCATCCGCATTTGTAGGCAAGTGTTTCCTTGCTCACCATCCAGGGTTTGTTTAGGTTCACCGCCACAAGATCTGCATAGTAGCCTTCCCTAATAAAACCCCGTCCTTTAATTTGAAAGAGTTTGGCGGGATTATGGCACATTTTTGCTGCTATTTTCTCTAATGAAATTACATTCTGATGATATTTTTCTAACATTGCTGGCAAGGCGTGCTGCACCAACGGCCCGCCGGATGGAGTGTTAAAATAGGTTCCGCTTTTCTCATCAAGTGTATGCGGTGCATGGTCTGTGGCTACTACGTCTATACGATCGTCTAAAAGTGCTTCCCATAATTTTTCGCGGTCAAGAGCGGTCTTAACGGCAGGGTTCCATTTAATCAGTGCTCCCTTTGTTTGGTAATCCGCATCTGAAAACCACAAATGATGGATACAGACTTCCGAAGTTATTTTTTTTTCTTCCAACGGAATATCATTTCTAAAAAGAGCGGTTTCCAATCCGGTGGAAACATGAAATACATGTAGGCGTGCCCCCGTTTTTTTGGCCAAGGCAATGGCTTTTGAAGAAGACAAATAGCAAGCCGCTTCGCTCCGAATTAACGGATGGCATTTAATGGGAATATCTAGACCGTAGATCGCTTTGTATTTTTCGATATTTTCCCTGATGGTATGTTCGTCTTCACAATGGGCGGAAATGACTAATTCTGTATTGCGAAAAATATTTTCCAACACCGCTTCATCATCGACCAACATATTTCCGGTTGAAGAACCTAAAAATAATTTGATGCCGGAACAGGCATTTTTATCTAATTTCTTGATCTCTTCCAAATTGTCGTTTGTACCCCCCAAAAGGAACGAATAATTGGCATAAGAGGTTTTGGCCGCTATAGCAAACTTCGCTTCCAAATTTTCTAAGGTGGTGGTCTGCGGATTGGTATTGGGCTGTTCCATGTACGTGGTAATACCCCCTGCAATGGCTGCCCTGCTCTCCGATGCTATATCTCCTTTGTGCGTTAGTCCGGGTTCCCTAAAATGCACTTGGTCGTCTATAATACCGGGGAAAAGATAATTCCCTTGCAAATCGATAACCCTAGCCGTTTTTGAACCAATACTTTGGTCTATTTTTAGGATAATATCATCCTGTAGTAAAACATCACTTTCAAAAATGCTGTTTTCATTGACCACCCGGGCATTTTTTATCAATACCTGTCCCATACTAGAACTTGCTCTTCTGAAATATACTTCTGATCTTCATCTTTAAGACCCCAAAAATGGCTTCCCCTATTATGGATGAACTCATTTTGGATTTACCCTTTATCCGATCCCTAAAAATGATCGGTACTTCTTCTATTTTATACCCTTTAAGGTGTGCCCTGAACTTCATTTCTATTTGAAAAGCATACCCGACAAATTTAATGGTATCCAAATTGATATTTTCCAAAACCCCGCGTTTATAACACACAAAACCAGCAGTGGGATCGTGGACACGCATCCCAGTAATCATTTTTACATAAAAAGATGCCCCATAAGACAGCAGAATACGGTACAAAGGCCAATCTACCACATTGATGCCCCTTTTATATCTGGATCCTACCGATACATCTGCTCCATCCAAACAAGTCTCATACAACCTTTCCAAATCGGCCGGGGAATGCGAAAAATCGGCATCCATCTCAAAAATATACGCGTACTTACGGGCAATAGCCCATTTAAAACCGTGGATATAAGCGGTTCCCAGCCCAGCCTTTTCTTTACGGACCTCCAGAAACAAGCGATCTGTATATTGTTTTTGCAATTCCCTAACCTTGTCGGCCGTACCATCGGGCGAATTATCGTCCACAATAAGCACATGAAAATCTTTTTGTAATCCGAAAACGGCCTGAATTATGGCTTGGATATTCTCAATTTCATTAAAGGTGGGGATAATCACTAAACTATCTACCATAAAAGAGGATTGAATTTGGGCAAAAATACTACTTTAAAACCTGTTCGGAAATATCGCCCGCGGTTTTATCAATTTTAAGTACTTTTGATCCTATTATTAATTAGTGATTTTTGGTAAATAAAAAAATTGAATGACATCCAAATTCCCCAAACTTTTACTGTATCTCATAGGTGCTCTTTTTGTCGTTAATCTGTTGCAGAGCTATTTTACCGAGCTTATTTTTGACGAAGCCTATTATTGGTATTACGCCCAACAAATGGCCTGGGGGTATTTTGATCATCCGCCTATGGTGGCTTTGCTCATAAAAACAGGTAGCTACATACTGCCCGGAGAATTGGGCATCCGTTTTGTAAGTTGTATTTTATCGGCAGGGACTGCCCTCCTTTTATGGTTGCTGATAGATCATCCCAAAAAGAACAATTTTGTACTTCATTTTTCTGTGCTACTGTTCTCTATGGTGCTGGTAAACGCCTATGGCTTTTTTACGTTGCCAGACACGCCCTTGCTTTTTTTTACCGCACTTTTCCTGTATGCGTATAAAAAATTCCTGCACAGGCCTTCTGCGGTTTTAGCGCTTGCCCTAGGCTTAATTATGGCAGCCTTAATGTACAGTAAATACCACGCTTTGCTTGTGATTGTTTTTGTCTTCCTATCTAACATAAAACTGGTTTTTAATAAATATGCCTGGTTGGCCGTGGGCATTGCACTACTTGCTTTTTTGCCCCATTTGCTTTGGTTGATGGATAACGATTTTATTTCCATAAAATACCATTTACAACAAAGACCAACCCGAGCTTACGAGTTTAAAGAGTTTACACTGCGTTTTCTAATAAGTCTGGTCGCCATGTTTGGCCTTACCTTCCCGTGGATCTATAAATCTCTTTTTGCCACTAAGTCTACGGATAAATTTACGAATGCCCTTTTGTATTTAACATATGGGGTTTTACTCTTTTTCTTTATTTCGAGCTTTTCCAAAAAAGTACAGACCCAATGGCTCGTCGTTATCTGTATTCCATTGATCGTGCTGGTATTTACTCATATGCTTAAAAATGCCACAGACCGAAAATGGTTGTTTCGGCTAGGAATAGCCAATGGCCTACTTTTGCTATATGCCCGTTTTGCCATTATTTTCCCTGCACTCTCTCCTGTGCCCTATGAAGCCCACGGCAATAAAAAATGGGTACGGGACGTACAGTCAAAAGTTGGTGGTATGCCGGTCGTTTTCGAGAATTCGTATCGAATAGCGGCCATGTACGCCTATTATTCAGGAAGCCTGTCTTATTCCTTAAATAATATCAGACATAGGTTAAACCAGTATTCCATCGATGATTCGGAAGCCAAAATACAGCATAAAAAAATACTCTATGTTTCCCGGTATATGTCGGAGGGCGACTTTTCCTTTACCATTGATCACAACCCTAATTATAAAGGGAAATTCATGGATAACTTTGAATCTTTTCGAAAGCTGCGTTGCTCTTTTGATAAAAATCCCATTTCCTTGGCGGCAGATAAAGATATTATAATGAAAGTCTTTAATCCCTATACCGAAAGCATTACACTGGATAAACTTAAATTTAGTGTTGCCTATTTAAATCCATATAAGCGGGTAGAGGAAATACTGCCTTTGGACGTGGAGGCCAAAAACCAAGAAACTTCTGCGTTAAAAGGCAAGGACACTACTTATTTTATGGTGAAGCTGCCCCAACCCAAAATAAAAATAAAAGAACTGGGTTATGTAAAAGTCGGCATCTCCGAAAATGACCTATACATGGGCATAAACAGTGAAAACATAAAGCTGGAATAAGATATGGAACCCATCCTAAGAAACATTGAAAGACATGATTGGATTACCATAGTCATCACCATGAGCCTTGTTTTCATTACCATTACAAAGGGTCTTTTTTACAGTCGTTTTTTAAATTTCATCATTCTGCCCTTTAACAACAAGTACGTTTTTATGTACAACAAAAAAGATATCCTCCTAAACTGGTTCAATATCTTTCTGACCATTTTTCAGCTCATGAATTTTGCACTTTTCTTGTACTACTCAAAAACAATCCTGTCCGCTTCCGAAAAAACCGATCACATCGCTCTTTATTTTTTTTTCCTTGGTTTTTTGTTTTTGTTTTTATTGATAAAGATCTTGCTCCAGTTGGGCAATGGCTTTGTATTCAATGCCAACAAAACGGTAACGGAACTTATTTTTAAAAAAATTTCCTACCTCAACCATAGTAGTATTGTAATGTTCGTGGCAAACATTGTTTTGTCCTATGCTGTAAAGGATTCAAAAATTGTGTTTTTTTTAAGTCTTTTTCTGATTCTTCTCATAAATGTGGCGGGATGGGCCACCGCATTACGGAATCATCAAAAATTCATTATGTCTAACTTTTTCTATTTTATTTTGTACCTTTGCGCACTTGAAATTGCACCCTTAGTGATAATTGGTAGCTATCTAAAAGATTGAGGCCTATGAAAGTAAAAACGATTTTGGTTTCCCAACCAGAACCGAAAATGGAGAATTCCCCATATTCCAGACTTGTTGAAAAGGAGAAGATAAAGGTTGATTTTAGGCCTTTTATCCATGTTGAAGGTGTTGATGCAAAAGGGGTTAGACAGCAAAAAATAGATCTTCATAATTACTCGGCCATTATTCTCACCAGCAGGAATTCCGTAGATCATTATTTCAGGATCGCCGAAGAAATGCGCTTTAAGGTGCCGGATACCATGAAGTATTTTTGCCAATCGGAAGCAGTGGCGTTCTACCTTCAAAAATATGTGATTTACCGAAAACGTAAGATCTATGTGGGGAAAATGAACTTTCCGGATCTTTCCGTTCTATTTAAAAAATATAAGGACGAAAAATTTTTATTACCATCCTCGGATGTCCTAAAACCCATAGTTCCGGAAACATTGAATTCCTTAGGTCTCGATTGGAAAAGGGGTATTTTCTATAAAACCGTAATTAGTGATCTATCGGATCTAAGAGATGTATATTACGATATTTTGGTGTTCTTTAGTCCCTCGGGCATTGAGTCCTTATTAAAGAACTTCCCCGATTTTAAACAAAACGACACCCGAATAGCGGTTTTTGGAAATTCCACCGTTAACGCTGCCACAGAAGCCGGACTTCGCATCGACATTCAGGCCCCTACGCCAGAAACCCCATCGATGACCATGGCATTACAAAAATACATTACCAACGTAAATAAAAAATAAGTCTAAAAGTCAGGGGCTCAATGTCCCTACTTTTAAAATGCATACCGCTGGGGCCCGCCGCGACGAATTTCCTCATTGGCATAGGCCTCAAATTGCTTAAAATTTTCCCTAAAGGCGTTGGAAAGCTTAAAAGCCGTTCTATAATAGGCCTCATCATTGTTCCATGTTGTTCTTGGACTGAGAACCGAAGTCGGAACACCCGGACATTCCCTTGGCTGTGCGGTTCCAAAAACGGAGTGGATATGGTATTTGTCATAAGAATAAAGACCAAGGTCCCCGTTTAAGGCGGCATGTATCATGGCCCGGGTATATTTTAGTTTCATCCGGGTACCAATTCCATATGGGCCCCCTGTCCAGCCCGTATTGACCAACCACACATTTACACCGGCTTCCTTCATTTTTTTACTTAGCATTTCTGCATATATGGCTGGGTGCAATGGCATAAAGGGGGCGCCAAAACAGGCAGAAAATGAAGGTACTGGTTCCACGACACCAGTTTCCGTGCCAGCCACCTTTGCCGTGTAACCGGAGATAAAATGATACGCTGCCTGACTTGGTGTTAGTTTTGAAATAGGGGGCAACACCCCAAAGGCATCGGCAGTTAAAAAAAAGATGTTCTTTGGGTTGCCGCCCATAGAGGGTTGTTTAATGTTTTCTATATGGTAAATAGGATAGCTCACTCTGGTGTTCTGCGTAATTGAGGTGTCCGAAAAATCGACCGCACCATCGCTATCCAGTATTACATTTTCCAGCAAGGCTCCTTTCTTTATGGCACCGTAAATTTCCGGTTCGTTTTCCTGCGACAGATCAATTACCTTGGCATAACATCCGCCTTCAAAATTAAATACGGCATTTTCATTGTTCCAGCCATGCTCATCATCTCCAATTAATTTTCGGTGGGGATCGGCGGACAAGGTAGTCTTTCCGGTTCCCGACAAACCAAAAAATATAGCAGTTTGCCCATCATCGCCCACATTGGCAGAACAATGCATGGGCAAGGTATTTTTATATACGGGAAGGATAAAATTAAGCACGGAAAAAATGCCCTTTTTAATTTCCCCGGTATAGCCCGTACCCCCAATAAGTGCAATTTTTTTTGTGAAATTTAAAATAACGAAATTATGCTGTCGCGTTCCATCGGTTTTGGCATCGGCCTTAAATCCGGGGGCATTGAGTACAGTCCACTCGGGATCAAAATTAAGGAGTTCTTCCTTTGTAGGTCTTATGAACATATTGTAGACAAAAAGATTAGACCAAGGATATTCGTTAATGACCCTTATATTCATACGATAATTGGCATCGGCACAGGCATAACAGTCGCGCACATAGAGTTCCTTGTCTTTCAAATACTGAATAACCTTGTCGTATAAGACGTCAAAATTTTTAGCATCGAAGGGTATATTCACATCGCCCCACCACACTTTATCGGCAGTTATGGCATCTTTTACAATATACCGATCCTTTGGTGAACGTCCTGTAAATTCACCGGTGTTTATCGCAAGGGCACCGGAAGAAGCCTCTCGCCCCATGCCTTTATCCAAAGAAATTTGATGTAACTCCTCCGGAGACAACTGATAATACAACTTTTCATTAGATAATCCGTAGGATTTTAACGAGATCGGTTTAATAGGTCTGTGTGGCATGATCCAAAAATATAGGTTGTTTTTAAAATCGCATTAAAAGAATACTGTAATGTATTTGTTATCCACTATGTGCTAGCAAATCCTTTAAAACAAAAATAGGCCAGCATTGCCCATCCAAAAACCAACAAACTGCCGCCGATCGGGGTGGCCAAGGCAATAATCTTAAAATCAAAATCAGTAAGACTATTGATTGCCAACAAATAAATTGATCCTGAAAATAATACAACCCCTGCCGTCACCAAATAATAAATTCTCCTTTTTGCCTGTTCGGGCAATTGTTGAATACTGCCTAAAATCAATAAAAGCAGGGCGTGGTACATTTGATAGCGGATGCCTGTTTCAAAAATCTGTATGGCTTTGGCATCTACCAAATTCTGTAATCCATGGGCACCGAAAGCCCCTAAAAGCACCGCCAGCAGTCCGAATAGAGTACCTGTAATCAAAATTGTTCTGTTCATAACTTCGCAGTCTATTTTCATTACAAATGTAACAATACGAACTCTTAGTTTCCTTATTTTTACAAAAGTAATGAAACAATATGGTACGTAAAATTCTGGTGGTAGGTGCCGGCAAATCAACTTTTTATTTATTGGATTACCTTTTGGGTAAAGCAAAGCAGGAACAATTGCACCTTACCATTGCAGATGTACAGATGCATACTATTTCTGAAGCGGTAAAGGGTCATCCTTGTTGCCGTATTTTAGCCTTGGACATCTTTAATGACGAAGCACGCAAAAAAGCCGTTTTGAATGCCGATATTGTGGTCTCCATGCTTCCCGCCATGTACCATATTAAACTGGCACAAGACTGTATTGTCCTAAAAAAGCATTTGGTAACCGCCTCGTATATCAGTGACGAATTAAAGGCACTCGATGTCTTAGCAAAGAAAAACGGATTGATATTTATGAACGAAATTGGACTGGATCCGGGCTTGGACCACATGAGTGCCATGGAAATCATTGACGGAATTCAGGAAAAGGGTGGTAAAATGTTGCTTTTTGAATCCTTCGCCGGAGGTCTTGTAGCTCCAGATAGCGATAACAACCTTTGGAACTACAAATTTACCTGGAATCCCAGAAACGTGGTGATTGCGGGGCAAGGTGGTACCGCCAAATTTATTCAAGAGGGAACCTATAAATACATTCCTTATCATAAATTATTTCGAAGAACCGAATTTTTAGATATTGAAGGTTACGGCAAATTTGAAGTCTACGCCAATAGGGATTCCTTAAAATACAGATCAATTTATGGCCTGAACGATATTTTAACCTTGTACAGGGGCACGATGCGAAGGGTAGGCTTTTCCAAGGCCTGGAATATGTTTGTGCAACTGGGAATGACCGATGACAGTTATACCATAGAAGATTCCGAAGGCATGTCTTACCGCCAATTTGTGAACTTGTTTTTACCCTATTCCCCTACGGATTCTGTGGAACTAAAATTGCGCTATTATCTTAAAATAGACCAGGACGATATTATGTGGGAGAAATTGATGGAATTGAACCTCTTTGATCCCTCTAAAAAAATACTCCTAAAAAATGCCACTCCCGCACAAATACTTCAAAACATCCTTGAAGACAGCTGGACGCTTGCCGACGAGGACAAGGACATGATTGTAATGTACCATAAATTTGGGTTTGAAATCAACGGCAAAAAAAAGCAGATCGATGCCAATATGGTGGTTCTGGGGGAAAACCGTACCCATACGGCCATGGCCAAGACCGTAGGCCTTCCCGTGGCCATAGCCACGCTGCTGATCCTCAACAAAAAAATAACGTCTCCCGGTGTTCAAATCCCCATAAAAAAAGAGGTTTATGTCCCTATATTAGGGGAGTTAAAAACGTACGGCATCCAATTTAAGTCTTACGAAGTACCCTACTTAGGCTATAATCCGGATTCCGTGGCCAGTTAAAGTTTAAAACGATATCGCTATATTTAGCATCAAATTGTAGTTCTAAACATGAAACCGCCTTCCGAAAATGTAAATTTAGATGGGATCGACAAAAAAATCCTTAGATTTTTAATGAATGATGCCCGCAGGCCCATTCTGGAAATAGCAAGAAGCATAGGTGTTTCCGGAGCCGCCATACACCAGCGACTTCGTAAACTGGAAAATTCGGGCTTAATCACAGGATCAAAATTTGTTATAAACCCCAAAGCGATGGGCTACACCACTATGGCCTATATTGGCATCTATTTGGATAAGGCCATGAGCAATCCTGTTGCCGTAAAGGAATTGGAAAAAATTCCGGAAGTGTTGGAATGCCATTACACCACCGGGAATTGGTCCATCCTGATCAAAGTACTTTGCAGGGACAACGAGCATTTAATGCAAGTGCTCAACAAAAGCATACAGCAAATTGAAGGGGTTTCCAGAACAGAGACGTTTATTTCCTTAGACCAACAAATAGATAGGCAGATCACGATATAATCGTTTTTCCGATTCAGATATCAACACCTTTTTCTATATAGTCCGTCACCGAAACCCCATCCACAGGCCAAACCATCAACACACTGCAATTTCCGGCCGTCAGATCGTCCATATAATTAAAAATAGGGTGAAGCCACTGAAAACCGGCCCTGCGCTGTGGGGTTATTGTGGAGTCCTCAATTTCATAGTTCTTTAGGGGAGTTCTATTAATTAAAATTATGATATTCAGGTATTTATCCGTATATTCATGGCTTCAAAAGCACAGAAAAAATATGACCAAACCGATATACAAATCCACAGGAAAGAAATCATTATTTGACGATCAATTTTCTGCTGAGAAATTATCAGAAATTGGTAATCCATTAGATAAAATTAGTAAAGCCATTGATTTTGAAATGTTTAGAGATTTATTAGAGAGTAAACTTCTAAATTCTACCAAGAAAAATAATGCCGGAGCAAAACCCTTTGATGTAGTTTTGATGTTCAAAATCTTGATTTTACAACGTTATTACGGACTTGGGGACAAGCAAGTAGAGTACCAAATATTGGACAGGACAAGTTTTAAAAACTTTTTGGGTTTGGACACTGGCGACAAGATTCCAGATGAAAAAACCGTTTGGGCATTTAGAGAGAGCTTAACAAAATCAGGCCTTATAGAAGATTTGTTTGCACAGTTTAAAAGTTTTTTAGAAACCAAGGAATTGATTTTGAACAAGGGTCAAATGATTGATGCCGGTTTTACAATTGCGCCACGCCAGCGCAATACCCGTGATGAAAATAAAAAGATCAAAAAGGGAGAAGGCGATGATTTGTGGAACGACAACCCCCACAAAAAATCACACAAAGACATTGAAGCTCGTTGGACCAAGAAAAATAACGAGAATTTTTTTGGCTATAAAAACCACGCAAAAGTGGATACCAAAAGCAAATTCATCAACACTTTTGTTGTGACGAGTGCCTCGGTTCACGACTCGCAAGCCACTGATGACCTGCTAGTGGAAAAGGATAAAGGCCAGGAATTGTATGCGGACAGTGCTTATACTGGAAAAAAGCAAGAAAAATCAATTGCAAAATATAAAATGATAAATAAAGTTCACGAGAAAGGATATAAAAACAAACCATTAACAGAAAAGCAAAAGGAAAACAACACTGAAAAATCAAGAACACGAGCCAGGGTTGAACACGTTTTTGGGTTTATGGAGCAAAGTATGAATGGTCTAAAATTGAAATCCATCGGGATAGTAAGAGCGACTGGAATAATCGGGTTAATCAATTTGACCTACAATTTATTCCGATATGAACAAGTCGTTAGATTGAACATTTTACCTATAAAAAACTAAGAATCATAGAGATAGTTGCTTGAAAAATGAATTTTTAGAGAAGTTAAGTCAAAAATATATTGAGATTTAGCTGAGAAAAAAAATGTTTCCACAAAATCAATGGGGATTGCTTTGCAGAAAAATCAAAAAAATGAATTTTTAGAACCCACCTT
>JBGTBA010000068.1:0-17020 GCA_041749595.1 Flavobacteriaceae bacterium
AATGCTGTCCGCTAAAGTAAGGTGAATTGCTTTTTTCATAAGACAAAAATACAATACAATATACTGATATACAAATAGTTGAGTTAATATTTTGTGCCAATTTATGCCCTTTTCAATGGAATTTACCGTGCAACGGTCTTGAAGCTCTCTAAAATCAGAAGTAGTTTCTTATAAATCGATTCGATATTTTTTCCGCCTTTTTTGAAACGGAATAGTCATAAAAACCTTCGCCCGATTTAACGCCAAGCATTCCGGACGTTACCATATTTACAAGTAGGGGGCAAGGGGCATATTTAGGGTTTTTAAAGCCGTCGTACAGGACATTGAGAATGGACAAGCAAACATCCAAACCAATAAAATCGGCTAACTCCAGAGGACCCATAGGATGGGACATCCCCAATTTCATTACCATGTCTATTTCGGAAACGCCAGCGACCCCGGTATAAAGTGTTTCAATGGCCTCGTTGATCATGGGCATTAGGATGCGGTTGGACACAAAACCCGGATAGTCTTTTACCTCCGTCGGAATCTTTTGTAGCCCTTTGGCAAGGGCAACCGTTTTTTCCGTGATTTCGTCAGAGGTGCGGTAGCCTCTGATGATTTCCACCAATTTCATTAAAGGCACGGGGTTCATAAAATGCATCCCGATTACGTTATGCGGTCTTTGGGTAACCGATGCTAGTTTTGTTATGGAAATGGAAGATGTATTTGAGGCCAGAATGGTTTTGTTGGCACATAAGGCATCAAGTTGTCTAAAGAGTGACAGCTTTAGTTCAAGATCCTCACTGGCAGCCTCTATCACCATATCCACTTTATTCACACCGTCTTTTAATTGGGTGTGGGTAGAAATATGTTGCAGGGTTATTATTTTGCTTGCCTCGGCGATTGTTCCTTTGGCGATCATTCGGTCCAAATTCCGGGAAATAGCGGCCATACCCTTGTCCAGGGCCTCGTTGGAAACATCAATTAAATTTACCTTGTGCCCATGTTGCGCAAAGACATGCGCTATTCCGTTTCCCATGGCTCCAGCTCCTATAACAGCTATTTTATCCATTTAAATAGTTTTAAAAAGAAGCTATAATCTGTAAGGCAACCCGTAAAGCACGTGTTCCCTGTTCCAAAGTTACGGTTGGTACCGTATCGGTATTGATGGCGTCGGCAAATGTTTCCAACTCGTCCAAAATGGCATTGTTGTTCTCAATATCCGGGTTCTCAAAATAAATCTGTTTTTTCTCTCCTTCCGCATTTTGGAGGATCATGTCAAAATCCCCAGGTATTTCCGGAGCATCCTTCATTCGTACCACTTCCGCTTTTTTTTCCAAGAAATCAACAGAAATATAGGCATCACGCTGGAAAAATCGCGATTTCCGCATATTTTTTAGCGATATCCTGCTGGCCGTAAGATTGGCCACACAGCCGTTTTCAAATTCAATACGGGCATTGGCTATATCCGGGGAGTTGCTGATAACGGAGACCCCGTTGGCGTTTATTTGCTTCACTTCGGAATCGACCAGACTTAAAATGGCATCGATATCGTGTATCATAAGATCTAAGACCACGGGAACGTCCGTGCCACGGGGATTGAATTCCGCGAGCCTATGTGTCTCAATGAACATGGGGGTTTTTATCTGGTCCTTTACGGCCTTAAAAGCCGGATTAAAACGTTCTACGTGGCCCACCTGTCCTTTTACACCGTGTTTCCTTTCCAGAAGCAACAGTTCCTCTGCTTCTTCCAACGTATTGGTAATGGGCTTTTCCAAAAAGACATGCTTCCCTTTTTCCATAGCTTTTTTGGCGCAGTCAAAATGGGATAAAGTGGGTGTTACTATATCCACAATGTCCACAGCGTCCATGAGTTTGTCTATGTTTTCAAAATAGGCGTAGCCAAATTCGTCAGCTACTTTTTTACCATTAACGGTATCAGGATCATAAAAACCCACCAATTTATATTTTTTGGAACCGTTCAACAATCGCAAGTGGATTTTTCCAAGATGTCCCGCACCGAGGACCCCAACTTTAAGCATAGGTCTAGTTTTTGTCAAAAATAAGCATATTGACTTTTATATGTGTTAAAAGTAGCATCTTAATCCATTGGCTCTTTAATTGCTTTAACCGGGCTGTTAATTTTAAAATTTGGAGTTGCTTATTTTTTAATACTGAATTATCTAACTTCGTAAACCAAAACCAAGCATTTGAAAGATACCCTGAAACATCGCGGCATGCGCAATAAACTGGCCGATACCCTTATCGTGAAGGGGATAATGGACCAGAGGGTAATAAACGCCATACGGAATATACCACGTCATTTATTTTTGGATAGTGGCTTTGAAGACCATGCCTATCAGGACAAGGCTTTTCCCATTGGAGCCGAACAGACTATTTCCCAGCCCTATACCGTGGCCTTCCAGACAGAATTGTTGCAGATCAAGCCTAACGATAAAATCCTTGAAATTGGGACGGGGAGCGGTTACCAAACAGCAGTTCTTTTGCACTTAAAGGCAAAAGTGTACAGTATTGAACGCCAATTGGAGCTGTATAAAAAAACCAATCTCTTTTTTGAAAAAATGGGCTACAGACCAAAAAAGACCATCTTTGGGGACGGCTATAAGGGTTTGCCCGATGAAGCCCCGTTTGACGGGATTATCGTTACCGCAGGTGCGCCACAAGTGCCGAAACCTTTGTTGGAGCAACTGAAAATAGGGGGGAGATTGGTTATCCCTGTTGGTTTGGATGAACAACTAATGACCTTATACGTACGGAAATCAGAAAAGGAATTTGAAAAAAAGGAAATGGGTACTTTTCGGTTTGTTCCACTGTTGGAGAACAAGAATTGAAGTTACCGGTTTGTCCAGTGAAATGGTCTAATTGTTAAAACTCTTTTTTATACGATCCAGGCTTTTTTTGTTGTCCCGATCTTTAATGGTTTCCCTCTTATCGTATAATTTTTTCCCTTTGGCCAAAGCTATGTTCAATTTTGCCAAGCCCCGATCATTCACAAAAAGGTTGAGCGGAACAATGGTAAGCCCCGAATTCTTAACTTCCTTAACCAATTTTTTGAGCTCTCCTCTGTTCAACAATAATTTGCGTTCGGCCTTTGGCTTATGGTTGTAATGGGATCCGTGCGAATATTCATCGATCTGCATGTTGATCACGAACAACTCCGAACCGCCGTTGAATTCACAAAAGCTCTCGGCAATCGAGGCCTTACCATCCCTAATGGACTTTATCTCGGTGCCGGATAGCACAATACCAGCAATATAGGTGTCCAAAATTTCATAGTCGAATTTGGCTCTTTTATTCTTTATATTTATATTTTTCTGCATAGCTTTCACAAAAATAGAAACAAATAGTTGATATGTGGGTTTTGAAAAAAGGAATAAGTTAATGTGGAATCAATTTACAGGTTTTTTCAACTTTAAGGAATCAGCGATATGGTCCGCTTTCTTTTGCGTACACAGGAGACCGAAAAATATATTTTTTTAACATTTTTTTAACATTTATTATTGTCAGTTCTACAAATTCATCCGTCTTTTATCTAAATCAATATGTTTTTAGTTTATGAAAAAACTCTTTTTATTACTTCCCGCTCTTGGGCTATTTTTTGCATTTTCCGTCAATAAACAACAAAACACTCCGGAAGTAAGTGATTACCAAGATAACCCTTGGAAGGCTCCCGCATCGGCCAAAGCAATTAAAAACCCTGTTGCCGAAGCTAAAATTGCCTTATCGGCAAAAAAGGGTAAAGCTACTTTTACCACCTATTGCGTTGTATGCCATGGCGCAAAGGGTTTGGGCGATGGTGCCGGAGGAAAAGCATTAAACCCAAAACCGGCCAACTTGCCTTCGGAAAAGGTTCAAAGCCAAACAGATGGCGAGATTTTTTGGAAAATAACCAATGGAAGGGGCCCCATGGTAAAATGGGAAACTATGCTTTCGGAAGAGCAGCGTTGGGAGTTGGTAAACTATGTGAGAACCCTAAAAAAATAATAACATTAACCACTAAAATAATATAATATGAAAAAAGCAATTTTTATTATCGGAATTTTTATATTGGGAACAATAACCTTCACGACCTTACAATCCTTTGACAATCCAAAAGAATTGGGATATGTTGCGGTTGAAGATGATGCGGATGATTTGGATCCAAGATGGACGGATTATCGTTCCTGGTACCATGTAACCAAGGAAAGCCCTAATACGGGGGACCCAACAGGATTTTTAGGAGGAAAGCACGGAGGAACCAAAGCCTATAGGGAAATTTACATCAACAAAATTGGTGAAGAAGGGCACAAAGCCAGTGGCAACGAAAATAAGTACGCCGCCGGTACGGTTATCGTTAAGGAATCTTTTGCCAACAAGGCCAAATGGGAAGCCAAGTCAAAACCCGTTCTAACGGTAATGGTGAAATTGAACCCGGGAGAATCTCCCGAGACCAATGATTGGGGGTATGTTATGGGCGAAAAAGGAGCCGTTAGCACTGGCACCTCCAAATGGGCCAAATTTTGTAATGGTTGCCACATTTTTGCCGCGGGCAAAGGTAATGCGTTTATAAATTCGGCTTTTCTGGAAGCGGAAAAATAAATTCAGTTTGTTCAAATATCCAGAAAAAGGTCTTGGTGCAATCAAGGCCTTTTTTTACTTTTATACAAGTAATCCATCTTAATGAACATAATCAATTTAAGTCTGTTCGGTCTTGTTTTTATTTTAATGGGGTGCGAAAGAAAAAGTCCGGACACTTTTCTAATGGCCGTTAAGGAAAAGCGGTCCTTGGCTGAAATTGAAAAATTATACGATCTAAAATTTGTTTCCCATAAAGATACGTTGGGCAACACCCCTTTGCACTGGGCATGCTATAATAATGACATTGCCACCGTTTCCTGGTTGCTGAAAAAAGGAGCCAATGCATTTGAGGAAAACAATAAAGGAGAAACCGCATATAGTTATGCTGCTTTGGGAAACCACCAAGAAAGTGTCAAAATTATTGGGACGGCATACTTGGAAAAATGGAAAAAATTACCGGACAGATTCTCCGATGAACAACTCGTCTTTGCAATTGAGAATGACTTGACATTTGTTATAAACGAGTTTTTAAACAATGGCACCAATGTGGGCTATGAAATACCCAGTACGGGAATACCTTTACTTATACTTGCTATTTTTGGCGACAGCAAGGAAGTCATAAAATTACTTTTGTCCAAAAATGCCGACCCAAACATACGTTTTGACACACGTCCTGCTATAAGTATTTCCGCTATGTTCGGGCAATATGATATATGTAAAACACTTTTGGAAAGTGGTGCCGATCCAAACCTTGCAGACGGTACAAAATCTACTGCCCTTATGATGGCCGTGAAGGAAAGGTATATTGATGTTGAGTCATTATTGCTAAAATTTGGTGCGGACAAAACCGCAACGGACATTGAGGGATTAAATGCTTATGACAGAATAAATAAGTAATTTCGGGAAATATAGACGGTCAATGAATTAGCCAAAAATAAACTAAAATCATCGATCATTACCAATACTATCCGTAAACAATTATATTTATCGCTACCGTGATTTATTATGAAGACCATGAGAAAACTATTTATTGCCCTTTTAGCTCTTTTTATTTTATCGTGCATGGAAAAGACGGATAACCCACTTTCCGCACAAGCCATTGTGGATAAGGCAATTGCCGTATGTGGTGGGGATTTGTATAAAACCATGGATATATCCTTTAAATTCAGGGATAGGCGTTATAGGTCTGAAAATAGGGGAAACCAAAAAATCCTGAAACGGATTTTGAAAAATGACACGATAACCATTTTGGATGTAAAAGAACCTATGGGTTTTAAACGTTATATAAATGACAGTTTGGTCCAGCTTCCCGATTCACTTTCCAATGCCTATTCCAATTCAGTAAACTCGGTACACTATTTAGCCTATTTGCCCTATGGACTTAATGACTTGGCCGCGAACAAAGAACTTTTGGGAGAGGTTAGTATAAAAGGTGTGGATTATTACAAAATAAAAGTAACCTTTAACCAAAATGGTGGGGGCGATGATTTTGAGGATGTCTTTGTTTATTGGTTTAATAAGAAAACTTTTAAACCGGATTATCTGGCCTACGAATTTCATGTAAATGAGGGGGGGATGCGGTTCAGGGAGGCATTTAATGAACGCTATATAAATGGTATCCGTTTTGTTGATTACAATAATTACAGTCCTTTAGAGGATAGTCCCATTTTAGGAGCGGATAGTCTTTATATAAATAGGAAACTAAAATTATTGTCCAAAATTGAATTGGAGGAAATAGAGGCCACCATACCTTAGCTAGTCCATTTTTAACCTAATGTCCGTTGTCTTTCCATTGATAATGCGGACTATAAAAAGACTGCTGTTATCATAATCGTCCATTGCACCGTACTTTTCTGTATTCAACATTTTGTTGACAAATTCCGGAATGGTGTTGCTATGCCCTACCACCAAAACATTTTTTCCTAAATTAGTTTCTTTAAATTGCTCTATGTTAAGATCATCCAGATTATAATATTGTAGCGTAATGTCCTTTTTTACGGCTGTAGGTGCCGCTGTCATTTCCGTTCTTTCAAAATCCGTGGTATAAATAGCGTCCAACTCAACAAAGTCAAGCACTTCCGCCCATCGGATTGCCCTTCCCAATCCATCTTGGTTCAGCTCCGGGTCAATATCATCGGGATTGCTTCGGTCTTTTTCGGCATGCCGGATAAAATAGAACGTGGAAATAACGGTTTCGTCCTTACCTGTTTCAACTTTTTTGTCGTCCTTACATCCCGCAATTCCAACAAAAATCAGGAAGATCATTATAAATTTTATGGCTCTCATCTTAGGTCGGTTTACTTAATCACATTGCCTTATAGACAACTAACTAAAAATAGGGGAAATTAGTATGTAAAACTATCGGATTTTTGTTCTTTTGCATATGTTAAAACGGTATTCCTTACTCTTTGTCCTATTAATGGCATATATGTCCAAAGCACAGGAGGCAATGCTTCCCGTGGATTTAAGGCAACATAATTTAACCCAATTTAATTCGAGCTTATTTAACCCCGTATACTCATTGGATCGAAATAGGCCACAATCCTTAGCCTTATGGACCAGATGGCAATGGCAATCCATAGATGGGGATCCAACGACAATTTTTTTAAATTTCACCAGACAGCTAAATTCAAAATCTGCCGTTGGGGGAGGTTTTTTTCAGCACAATACGGGAACTTTTCTCAATACGGGAGGTGTTTTAAACTATGCCTACAGTTTTAATCTAGGTGCCAGCACTAAACTTGTAGTGGGCTTAAATGTATTTGGTTTTCAGCAAGAGCTTGCCGATGACCGTTTTCAACAAGACCTGCCAATACCATTGCCAGAGTTGCAGGCTACCAACGATTTTATTTTGCAGTTTGCCCCTGGCATACGATTGATGACAAACGGCTTTGGTATTGGCTTTGCTTCGGAAAACCTATTCGATTATAATTTTAAGAACAATGAAAGTCAAACCCGTTCCTCAGAGAAAATATATATAGGAATGGCAAGTTATGATATTCCCTTGCATTTAGGAAATATGGAAAATACTATCCTACAGCCCAATCTATATATAAAGTCCATACCCAACGGTGATACGCAATACGGCTTTACAACCTTGATGAGTACCTCAAAATTTTGGGCGCAATCCGGTTACAACAGCTTTTACGGGATCTCCTTTGGTGCCGGTGGACGTTTTTTTCAAAAAATTTCATTGGGGGCTTTGATGGAATTTGGCACAAGCAATTCACTAAAAGACAGTGATCCCAGCTTTGAACTCATCGCCGCATATAATTTTGGGACACAGCATTTAAAGGAAAAAAACTTGGCTATTGACGAAGATGAAAATAAAGACTTATCATTAAAGGAAGAGGCCAATAAGGCTAAGGAAGAAAAAACAAAAGAAGAACTGGCAAAAGCGGAAGCCCTAACCGCTAAAAAAGAAGCTAAAAAGCAGGCGGATTTGCAGGAAAAACAACGAAAAGAAGCCCTAAAAGATTCGTTGGACAGGGCCAAGAAGGAACAGGCCTTGGTAATTTCAGAAAAGTTAAGGGAGCAGAAGCGTTTGGATTCCATTAATAAAGCCAAAGCTAAGGAAGCCATTGTTTCCAATCAGAAATTGTTAGAAGAAAAACGATTGGATTCTATTAAAACTGTAAAATTGGCTGAGGCGGAAACCGCATTGAAAAAAGAATTGGCAGATAAGCTGGCAGAAGATAAAAAGAAAGAACAACCCAAGACAGAAGGCCGCTATGAAGAAGTGGCCAATGAAGATGGGCTTTCTCCAGGGTATTATTTAGTTGCCAATGTTTTTGGGACCAAGAAGTATTTTGAAGGTTTTATGGCCACGCTCAAGACTAGAGGCCTTAATCCTAAATCTTTCTATCGCAGCTTAAACAAATACAACTATGTTTACTTGGAACGTTATAACACCTTGGAGGAAGCCGAGACCGCGAGAGATAATCAATTCAACGGCAAGTATGCGGATAAGACTTGGATATTTAGAGTAGTGGGAGAGTAAAAACGATTATTTTTTGATTTCCTTTGCAACAAGCTGGTCCAAATAGGCAACAGTATTCAATAAATATTTCCTGTCACCGGTAATCGTGGCCATGGCAACGGCTCCTTGCAACATAGTGTATAATTGTTTGGCAAATTGTAAAGGGGTAACGGGAACCCTGAGCTCGTTTTTATTAAGTCCCGTTTCCAGGACCAGGGCTATTTTCCCTTCAATGGTCTTTACCACTTCTTTTGCGGCGGCGGCCAGGAGCGGATTGTTATGTTTTGCATCCACCCCAACGTTCAATACGGGGCAGCCTCCCATTTCATTGATAAAAGCATCATAATTCCGATAAAAATCGGTAAGGGAAAATAATTTTTCCAACGACGTGCCCGGAATATCAAGTTTTTTATCAATTGCGGCCAGTAAAAGTTTGCTGTTGTATTCAAATGCGGCCATGGCCAGCGATTCCTTGTTTTCAAAATTCCCGTATAAAGCTCCTTTGGTCAGTCCCGTAGCCGATGTAAGATCGCTCATGCTTGTGCCAACATACCCTAACTTATTAAAAATGGGGGCAACGGTCTCTATAATGTAATTGGTTGTCCTTTGGGCTTTACTTGACATGGCATATTGATTTTGCCCAAAGATAAAAAAATTATATACTGTATGGTATATATACTTTAATAAAAAAGCATCCATGAGAGGATGCTTTTTTATTTTTAAGCCAATCCCTAGTTCACTAATTCATTTTGATTTCTAAATACCAGGGTATCATCAAATGAATCAAGCAAAATAATACTGTCTGTCCTTATTTTGCCGCTTAACAGCTCTTTGGACAAATTATTCAATACCTCCCGTTGAATGACCCTCTTAATTGGCCTTGCACCATATTGTGGGTCAAAACCTTTGTCTGCCAAATATGTGATAGCCTCCTCTGTAGCATCCATTGTAATATGCTGCTTTTCAACTATTTTTTTCAACTGTTCCAATTGTAACCTTACAATTTGGACCAAGTCTCCTTTAGAAAGCGGGGTAAACATAATAATGTCGTCTATCCTGTTCAAAAATTCCGGACGGATCGTTTTGCGCAACAAGTCCAAAACCTCTATACGAGCGGATTCTGTGGCACTATAAATATCTTTATTTGTCTCAAATTTTTCTTGAATGATATGACTTCCAATATTACTGGTCATAATAATTATGGTGTTTTTAAAGTCGGCCACCCTGCCTTTATTATCGGTCAATCTTCCCTCATCCAATACTTGCAGTAAAACGTTGAAGGTATCTGGGTGTGCCTTTTCAATCTCATCCAACAAAACTACGGAATACGGCCTACGTCTTACGGCTTCGGTCAATTGCCCGCCCTCATCATAACCCACATATCCTGGAGGCGCGCCTACCAATCGACTAACGGAATGACTTTCCTGATATTCGCTCATATCGATTCGTGTCATGGCATTCTCGTCATCAAAAAGATAAGAGGCCAAGGTTTTGGCAAGCTCGGTTTTGCCAACGCCGGTAGTCCCCAAAAAAAGGAAGGAACCAATAGGGCGCTTGGCATCCTGCAGACCGGCCCTACTTCTGCGTATGGCATCGGCCACAGCCTGTATGGCATCGTTTTGCCCAACAACCCTTTTGTGCAAAACCTCTTCCAGTTTCAACAATTTCTCGCGTTCGCTCTGTAGCATTTTCGTTACCGGTATCCCTGTCCATTTGGCCACCACCTCGGCAATGTCTTCTTTGGTGACTTCCTCTTTTATAAGTGTGCCGGCTATTTGTTGGGCTTCCAATTCTTTGTGGAGGATTTCCAGTTTTTCTTGTGACTCCTTAATTTTCCCATAACGCAGTTCGGCCACTTTTCCATAATCTCCATTGCGTTCGGCCCGCTCGGCCTCTAGTTTGTAGTTTTCAATATCCTGCTTCGTCTTTTGAATATCGTCCACAACGATTTTCTCGCTTTCCCATTTGGCGAATAGATCATGGCGGTCTTCCTTTAAATTTGCAAGATCTACATGAAGTGTTTTTAATTTTGAAGTATCGTTTTCCCTTTTAATGGCCTCTACTTCGATTTCCAACTGCATTATTTTACGATCCAGCACATCCAACTCTTCCGGTTTGGAGTTGATTTCCATTCGTAATTTTGAAGCGGCCTCATCAATTAAGTCTATCGCTTTGTCTGGTAAAAATCTATTGGTAATGTACCGTTGGGACAATTCTACGGCTGCAATAACCGCTTCGTCCTTAATCCGCACCTTATGGTGTGCTTCGTATTTTTCCTTGATTCCCCTCAGAATTGAAATCGCACTTTCCGTATCGGGCTCATCGACCATGATTTTCTGAAATCTTCGCTCAAGTGCCTTGTCCTTCTCAAAATATTTTTGATATTCATCTAGGGTTGTGGCTCCGATTGCCCGTAATTCCCCACGGGCAAGTGCCGGTTTAAGTATATTGGCCGCATCCATGGCCCCTTGGCCGCCTCCTGCGCCAACAAGCGTGTGTATTTCATCTATAAATAACACAACGTTTCCATCAGAGGATGTAACTTCCTTAATTACCGCCTTTAATCGTTCCTCGAACTCTCCTTTGTATTTGGCACCAGCGATCAATGCGCCCATATCCAGCGAATAAATCACTTTGTCCTTTAGATTATCCGGAACATCGCCTTGTATGATACGGTGTGCCAACCCTTCGGCAATGGCCGTTTTGCCTACGCCTGGCTCGCCTACAAGTATGGGATTGTTCTTGGTACGTCTGGACAATATTTGCAGTACCCGACGGATTTCCTCATCGCGGCCTATCACAGGATCCATTTTGCCCTTATCTGCCAGTTGGTTAAGGTTCTTGGCATATTTGTTAAGGGAATTGTAGGTTTCTTCCGCGTTTTGTGACGTTACTTTATCTCCCTTGCGAAGAGATGTGATAGCCGCTAGGAGGTCTTTTTCGTTCACGCCCTGATCCTTCAATATTTGGGCTATTTTACTTTTGGAATTAAAAATGGCCAGCAACAAATGTTCAACGGAAACAAACTCATCCTCCATTTTTTTGGCGACGTTGTTCGCTTCGGTCAACGTCTTGCCCGCTTCTCTAGAAACCATAACCTCGCCACCCGATACTTTGGGAAAGCTGCCCAATTCCTTATCCAGGATCTGGTGGAGCAGTGAAATGTTTACATTCAACTTTTTAAGTATAAATGGCAGCACATTTTCATCGACCTCGGAAATGGCTTTAAAAATATGCTCATTTTCAATCTGTTGGTGCCCAAGACGTTGGGCAAGCTGTTGCGCCTGTTGGACGGCTTCCTGTGATTTTATGGTAAAATTGTTAAAGTTCATCAGTCCTATATTTTAAATTGTTATGTTTACTTTTGTATTGTGTAGGTCAATAATCCTACCAATGGAAAAAGTAGGTCAAAATGTCGTTCCAAACCTATGTATTTTAGACATTTAGTCAGTTTGTAAGTATTGATGCGTGGAACGACTTAATACGTAAAAAATAAATGGGGCTATTTCAGAGTTTATTTGGGCAGGAGAACAAGAAAATCGCTAAGGAGGAAAAAAAGGTTCCATGGATACAATTGACCTCTTTGGGTCAGTTGGAAGAGATCGAAAAAAAGTCCGAAAATAGGGCACAGGCTATTTTTAAGCACTCTACCACTTGTGGTATAAGCAGAATGGTAATGAAAATGTTCAGTGAAAACTATAATTTTTCGGAAGACCAGATAGATCTGTATTATTTAGATCTGCATGCCCATAGAGCGGTTTCCAATGCAATCTCCCAAAAATTTAATGTGCACCACCAATCTCCCCAATTGCTGATCGTTAAAAAGGGTAAAGTCGTAAAGCACGCTTCGCACGGCAGTATTACCGATGTTTCGTTGGAAGTATACATGTAAGATACGGATTCCGCGATCAATTAAACCTATGCCCAACCAAAATTCCTTTTAGTTTGGCCTTAATATCCTCCCCGGCATCATAGACCATCTGTTCGTTCGAAGGGAAAGGAATGGCGGCCATGTTCAACATGGAGATCATTTCATTGTCCAAGGCTCTTTTATCACCTTGATAATTGGCATAATTGTGTTCAAACACAAATTCACTGCTCAAAGGGTAGGAATTAACCTGCTGCTGCGCACTTAAATCGATGAAGATTACATTGCCCGCTACCTGGGCTGATTTAATTTGAGTGAATTGATAGAAATCGCTTCGGACTGTTTTGAATTTTTCCACCTTTATTTTATTTCCCAAACTGTCCTTGACTAGTGCACCGCTACGGTCAACCAAGAACTCATATCCATCGCTAATTTGTTTTTCTTTAATGACCTGCTTTTCCTTTACCTGTTCGGGAGAAATATAAATGTTTCGAAATGCCAGTTGCATCTCATAATCGTACTTCTGGCCTTGCAAAGGATTGGAATGGTACTGGGTCCATAGATCGTTCAGGCCATAGGTGTTGAAGTTCAGCAATTCATCCTGTAATCTGGCAGGGATGATCTGTTCCGAATCATTATATATCTTTACTTTTACGTAATCTAGTCCCTTGGAATGGGCTTCTTTCATTTTTTGGTCGCTGTCCGCATAACCAGGGTTTATTTCACTTAGATACCTGAAATCTTCATAAGCCGTTCTAAAATCTTGCTTGGTGGTTCCCTTTTTTAAAAGGACTGTTGCATTGCTGTACAAGAATTCCGATAGTTGATTTTTTGATTTAATGATCTTGTCATCATAATCCTTGAACGAAAAATGGGCATCCCTTTTCTCATCATTAAGCCGTAAAGGCAGTAATGGTTTGATCCTTTGCTGGATTTCATTGAGGGATAAATAGCCTTTATAGATGCTTTCATAATTCGCAGGGTTGCCATCTTTTTGCAAAAATGCTATTTGTTGCAGTTCCCTTTCCGTGTTTTTCCCATAGGCTTCCTCAAGCAATACCACATAAGGTTGATTGCTTTTCTTATCTTTATTATCGGCCAGATTTTTTAAAGCATTGTTAATGGCACTTGAATAATTTCCGGTATTGATGGCCTCTTGTGTTTTTTTTACACCGCTACAGGAAAACACCAATAATAGTATAGTAGTATAAAGTAATAATTGTTTCATATTTTTATTTTTATGGCTTTTATCTGTCACATGTATCGCCTTTATGATTATTCCCGTGCGTGAATAAAGCTTTATCATATCTTATATTTTAATGGCGCAAATCAAGGACTATGCCAAAACCGATACACAATTTAACGCAAAAGCATAAAATATCGTATAAAAAAGGCTCAAGACCCAAAGGATCGGATAGATTTATTATTTTCTCTTTGGCTGAAAGGTCGGAAGCAATTTTGTAGTTAGTTCCCCAAACCCGATCCTGACGCCCTTTTTCTCGCAAAAGCCCCTTATGGTAACGGTATCATTGTCCTCAATGAATTTTCGAGTAGAACCATCATTGAGCGTTATTGGTTTTTCTCCCCTCCATGTAATTTCCATCATGGAGCCAAAAGAATCCGGTTCGGCACCGGAAATAGTGCCACTTCCCATCATGTCCCCACTATTCACTTTGCATCCGTTTATGGTGTGGTGTGCCAATTGCTGTGCCATGGTCCAATACAAATACCTAAAATTAGATCTGGACACGGTAGTTGGTGTTCCGTTTTCAGGTATAATGTCAACCTCCAAATTAATATCAAAATTGCGTTTTCCCGTTTGTTGTAAATAGGGCAGGGGCAGGGGATCCTGTTTTGGGCTTTCGACCCTAAAGGGTTCCAATGCATCCAAGGTTACGATCCATGGCGAAACAGAGGACGCAAAATTTTTCGATAAAAACGGTCCTAGAGGCATATATTCCCATTTTTGGATGTCTCTTGCGCTCCAATCATTGAACAGCACCATTCCAAAAATATAATCTTCAGCTTCGTTAACCGACACGGGTTCTCCCAAGACATTGGCATCGGTGGTTATAAAAGCGGTTTCCAGCTCAAAATCCACAAGTCGTGAAGGCCCAAAAATGGGCTGGTCCGCACCGGCTGGAAGTGTTTGCCCCATGGGCCTTCGAACTGATGTGCCACTTGGTACTATTGAAGAACTCCTACCATGGTAGCCTACAGGGATGTGCAGCCAATTGGGCAAGAGCGCATTTTCGGGATCGCGCAACATTTTCCCTAAATTCGTGGCATGTTCCTTGCTGGAATAAAAATCGGTGTAATCGCCAATCTGGACGGGCAATTGCATTTCTATTTCATCCAACGTAAATAGAACGATTTTTCTGTGCCCCTCATTGTTTTTAAGCTCCCCATTGCCAATGTCAAAAATTTCACTTATCCGATTTCTTACCAATCGCCACGTTTTCTTTCCGTCTGAAATAAAATCATTCAATGAGTCCTGCAGAAAAATGTCATCCGTAAGCGGAATGTCCCTAAAATAGCCCAATTGGTGCAAAGCCCCCAAATCTATGGCATGGTCCCCAATTCTTGTTCCAATGGTAATGATATCGTCCCTCGTTAGGAAAACCCCAAAAGGAATATTCTGTATTGGAAAATCGGAATTTGAAGGAACAGGGAGCCAAGTTCTTTTTGAGGGATCGTTCGATTTTATGGGCATTTTTGGATTGTTAATTTGTATTTGATAAATTACTTACCAAATATATTATTTTCTTCCAATTAACGATTGGCAATTTGTATTTTTACGCCTCATTTAACAGAATCTTTTTATGATGGAGCGAGACAAGCGGATATTTGAACTTATAGAAGCAGAAAGGGAACGCCAAACCCATGGGATAGAACTTATTGCCTCAGAAAATTTTGCCAGTCCGCAAGTTATGGAAGCCGCTGGCTCCGTATTGACCAATAAGTATGCCGAGGGCTACCCCGGGAAGCGTTATTATGGGGGCTGCGAAATTGTGGACCAAGTGGAACAGATTGCCATTGATAGGGCAAAGACGCTTTTTGGTGCTCAATATGCCAATGTACAACCACATTCAGGGTCGCAGGCAAATGCAGCTGTTTATCAGGCCTGTTTGAATCCCGGCGATACCATACTGGGGTTTGACCTATCGCATGGAGGGCATTTAACACATGGTTCTCCCGTAAATTTCTCTGGAAAATTATACAATCCCGTCTTTTATGGAGTGGAGGAAGGAACGGGGATATTGGACTACAACAAAATACAGGAAATTGCCACTAGGGAAAAACCAAAAATGATCATTGCCGGAGCATCCGCCTATTCAAGGGATATGGATTTTAAACGATTTAGGGAAATTGCCGATAGCGTAGGTGCCATCCTCATGGCCGACATATCGCACCCAGCCGGACTCATCGCAAAGGGTATCTTAAACGATCCCATCCCACATTGCCATATTGTCACCACCACAACGCACAAAACCCTTCGGGGACCAAGGGGAGGCCTTATTTTAATGGGTGTGGACTTTGACAATCCTTTTGGGATAACATTGAAAAATGGATCGCTCCGTAAAATGTCCGCCTTGTTGGATTTGGCCGTATTTCCGGGAAACCAGGGAGGCCCTTTGGAACATATCATTGCGGCAAAGGCAATAGCGTTTGGGGAAGCCCTTTCCGACGGATTTTTACATTATATGCTCCAGGTAAAGAAAAATGCCGCAGCAATGGCAAAAGCTTTTATGGAAAAGGATTATAAAATCATTTCTGGAGGAACGGATAACCATATGATGTTGATAGATTTAAGGAATAAGGACATCACTGGGAAAGATGCGGAAAACGCATTGGTGCAGGCAGATATAACAGCTAATAAAAACATGGTTCCTTTTGATGACAAATCCCCTTTTGTAACATCGGGTATCCGCTTTGGTTCTCCCGCAATAACGACAAGAGGCCTTAAGGAAGAGGATATGGTTGCCATAGTGGAACTTATCGATGAAGTATTTTCGAAACCGGATGATCCCTCAACATTGAAAAAAATAAAGGGAAAGGTAAACCAACTTATGAAAGGAAGGCCTTTGTTTGTATTCAACTAAAACCGTTTTAAGTTTGAATTTACTGGAATACCGGAATAAATTTCAATTGCGCCGAACTTGTCCTTAGTTAATTGAAGGTATGATTATATTATAATACAGTAAATAAAGAAGGACGGGAAAGGTTTTGATTGTCCGGCTTTAAAATATTTTATTTTACATAATATAAATTATAGTACATTTCATAACAATTAACCAATAGCACAATTTTGTGGTCATCAACTTTTTTTAATATGTAAGATTGCCGCCAGCAAACGATCGATTGTGTTTAAATTTAAAAAGAATGAACGTAGTACACTTTTCCGATATTCATCTTTCAAAAGAAAAATTAAGCCCATATTAATTTTTGGCGTAAAGGGGGAAACGCCAACTAGCGTTAAGCGTTATTTTTGTTGTTGCACAAGGCCATCATAGAATATCTGCCGGATGCGCTCGCTGTTTATAAATCCGGAACCAAAATTTAAGTCGTCATATTTTTGTGTAAGTGACCCATCGGCCAAAATAGCCTCCTTG
>JBGTBA010000069.1:0-2621 GCA_041749595.1 Flavobacteriaceae bacterium
GAATGACGCCCGAGTTTTTCCGAAGAAAACACCAGTTAAAAAAACGGCCTTTCAAAGAGTCAGAAGCAAAATTAAAGGGAATGACCAAATCTACAGCTCGTTAGCTTGAGAAATTAATCGGTTTCTCTGATGTGGGGAATGGCGTCCAACGGTGTAATCCATATTGTGGATGCCGTAGTTAAGTTGCCTACGGTAGCTGATTTTGTTTTACTGGATGAGAACTTTGCATCATTGGAGGCCGCTTTAAAAATTCAAGGCCAACCAGATTTTATTTCAATATTAGGCACCTCAAACGGTACCGATCCGGCTCCTTTTACTTTATTCGCCCCTATTAACCAAGCTTTCTCAAATATTTCTGCCACAATACCTGTAAACGAATTAACCAATATATTGGAACACCACATTATACCGGGAAATAATATTCCTTCTTCGGGCATAACCAATGGTTTGGTCTCACCCCCAACTTTGGAAGGGGATGTAATTACTTTTTTTATATCAGGGACATTAATAAGCGCAACGGATGGTGCAGGAAATGGCGATAAAAACATCATAGCGGCCGATTTACAAGCGGCCAACGGGGTTGTACATGTCATAGACAAGGTACTTATTCCCGACACTTCAAATTAAAGATTGGATTTAATAAAGTTTATTGGACTTTAATGAATTTTCGCTACTTTAGGTTTTTATAGGCTACCAATGAAAAACGCATTGAAAATAGCCCTTTTGGGCTTTTTAATCACTTCCGGATTTTTATCGTTTTCTCAATCTTTAAAGGTAATGACCTATAACATCCGTCTCAATGTGGCTTCTGATGGTGAAAACGCATGGCCGCTCCGAAAAGATTATTTCATGGCGCAAATGCAGTTTTACGAACCCGATATTTTTGGGATCCAAGAAGCTATGCCCGGTCAAGTAACTGACATCTCCAATGCATTATCCCAATACGGTCAAGTCGGGATAGGAAGGGACGGTGAAGGAAAAGGCGAATCATCCAATATTTATTATAAAAAAAATAGATTTATCCTTAAAGAATCCAATACTTTTTGGCTTTCTGAGACACCGGATAAGATTTCAAAAGGTTGGGATGCGGCCTTAAATCGGGTGTGTACCTATGCCTTGTTGAAAGACAGGGAAACCAAAAAAACCATCTGGGTTTTCAATACGCACTTAGACCATATAGGTGAAGAAGCACGGATCAAAAGTATAGAACTTATTCTTTCTAAAATAAGATCGGTAAACAGTAAAGACTACCCCGTGATTTTTATGGGCGATTTTAATTCAGAGCCTGGAACCGAAAGAATGGTTTCGCTCAAAAGGGAAATGACGGATAGCCGTTCGGTCTCTGAAAATTTGCCTTTTGGTCCTTCGGGCACATTCAATGGATTTAAGCACAACGAATCCGTAACAAAATTGATCGATTATATTTTTATATCAAAAAACAGTCGCATAAAAGTAAAAAAGCATGCCGTCCTCAGTGATTCCAAGGATTTGAAATATCCTTCCGACCACCTACCGGTTTATGCGGAAATGACGTTATAGAATATAAGGTGTCCCCGTATATTCAATAGCTCGATTCCGATAGTTATAGAGATGCGGGCCACTCCCGAAAAACAGGTCAAAAACTTAAAACATAGCATTCGCCACCTCATGTTTTATGATAAACAGCAAAAAACAAAAAGATACCCTATAACCTTGTTAGCGGTCATTGTACCGAACAACACCTATAGACGAAAAATTGACAACAAAAATTTAAGAATTATGCTTACAAACATCAACCCAAAATTACCAATGCGTGACAAATTTTTGACGAAAGAATTTTATACAAACCATTTAGATTTTAAACTAATTGGAGAATATGACGAATATTTAATAGTGGGAAAAGATAAAATAGAAATTCACTTTTTTGAGTTTAAGAAACTTGACCCAAAAGAAAACTACGGACAAGTTTATATTAGAACAAACGACATTGACAAACTTTATCAAACGCTTTTGGATAACAAAGTTATAATTCACCCAAACGGACATTTAGAAACAAAGCCTTGGGGTCAAAAGGAATTTGCATTACTTGACCCTGACAATAATTTATTGACCTTTGGACAAAGTGAAAACTAATAAACGAGCAAGAGAAATTTGAAAATGAAATAACTAATCACAGACAATAAAAAGTGAACGGCAAAATAAAATATGAATTTTATGCAAAGGCGTGGCAACATTCCGCACCAAACGGTTGGTATTTTGTTTCACTTCCAACAGAAATTGCGAATGAAATAAGAGAAAATTTGAAATGGCAGGAAGAAGGTTGGGGACGTCTAAAAGCAACAGCGCAAATTGGAGACAGCCAATGGGAAACTGCAATATGGTTTGACACTAAGCATAAAACTTACTTGCTTCCACTCAAAGCAGAAATTAGAAAAAAAGAAAGTATTATAACAGATAATGACATTAGAACAAGTGTATGGATTTGAAAACAACGAACCGCTAATCGAGTAGACGGGTGACGACCTAACGGTCGCCACTGCGCCTCTCACACCACCGTACCCTTCGACTTCGCTCAGGATAAACCAAGCGGGTCTCGTATACGGCGGTTCGTAATCCATCACTCCAAGGCTCTTTTCACCCTT
>JBGTBA010000070.1:0-5183 GCA_041749595.1 Flavobacteriaceae bacterium
AATCTAAAGATTCTCCGACCCTTGGGTCGGGGTTTCCGCTTTACCTCTCCTTTGGAGAGGTCGGAACTGCCTTTTTGCAGTTCCGGGTGAGGTAAAATACAAAATTTCGGTTTTTGGCCCTGAGGCCAAAATGAAACTGGCGAAATACCCCTATGGCTTGCCTCGGGGATAGTCAGTTTCAAGAAATTTTTTATTTGGGATTTTTTTGGATGGGTTTCTTACTGGGGTTTCGTGGACATCCCTGTTAGCGGCTATTGCACCCGAACAGCTTGCCGACTTGTAACATTCCTTTGTTGACACGGTAAAGCCCGACAATATTTACTAATTTTGAAGAATGAGTTTGGACAAAAAAGATTTACAGCCTTTAGGTGAAGTTTTCGGCTTTACTATTGATAATGAAAGCGATAGGGCAAAGCGTTATCGGGACAATAAGCTATGCCCCTACAATAACATTGTTTCAAACTGCACAAAAAACAGTATTGAGTTTCCATTAGGTGTTTGCAGGCTAAATCATAAAGACAAACAGGTAATCATTTGCCCTATTAGATACAGAGAGGATTGGACTATTATCAGCGACGCTGCAAATTTTATTTTTGACAGCAAAGCAACATGGACACACGTTGGGGAAGTAAGGCTTAAAGATAAACATGGTAAATCAGCAGGCAATATTGATTACGTTTTAGTTTCTTATGATGACAAAGGCCGTGTTTTGGATTTTGGCTCATTAGAAGTTCAGGCTGTTTACATTTCAGGGAATTTAACAGGGCCGTTCACTGCATATTTAGAGAATCCAACGCCTGACTTTAGCTGGACACAGGCTTTCAAATATCCTAAACCTGATTACCTGTCATCATCAAGAAAAAGATTAATCCCTCAAATCATTGCCAAAGGCTCAATCATGAAGGAATGGAACAAAAAGCAAGTTGTTGCACTACAGACGGGTTTCTACAATACATTGCCACCACTTCACGAGTTTGACAAAGCTGAATCTGATTTTGCATTTTTTCTCTATGACCTTGTACCTGATAATAAAACAAAAGTATTATCCCTCAAACTTCAAAGAGTAGTTTATACAAATTTTGCAAGTGCATTAGAACAGATAGCCAAATTTGAGGCGGGTTCTATTAGTCAATTCACTGAAATGTTACAGAAGAAACTTGACGCTAAAAGAGCAGGAGCATCTGATATTGATAACCTTGAAAACGTAGTTGTAGAATGAAAAATCAAATGACTATGTTCGATATTGGCGAACAATCCAGCACACAATCTATCATTAATGTTGCATCGGTTCCTCAACGCAGTCCATTTCGTTATCCAGGAGGCAAGACATGGTTAATTCCTACAGTTAGGCAATGGTTAAAACAGGAAAGCAAAATTGCAAAGGAATTAATAGAACCATTTGCAGGCGGTGCTATTGTTAGTTTGACAACGGCATTTGAAAAAATGGCTGAACACATTACAATGGTTGAAATGGACGAAGAAATCGCGGCAGTTTGGGAAATAATTTTAAACGGAAAAAACAAGTGGCTTGCCGACAAAATTTATTCTTATGACTTGACACATGCAAACGTAAAAGCGGAATTGGAAAATCCAAACAAGGAACTTCAAGACATTGCATTTTGTACCATTTTAAAAAACAGGGTTTTTCATGGCGGTATTCTTGCCAAGGGTTCGGGTATGATTAAAAATGGCGAAAATGGAAAGGGAATTGCTTCACGTTGGTATCCAAAAACTTTGCGAGACAGGATACTTGCCATTAACTATGTAAAAGACAAAATCAATTTCATTCCAGGAGATGCATTTGAAGTTTTAGAACAAAACTTAGAGAATACAAGTGCTTACTTTTTTATTGACCCACCCTACACAATTGCAGGGAAACGACTATATACACATTTTGACATTGACCATGAAAGACTTTTTGAATTGACTTCACAACTCAAAGGAAAATTCATGTTGACATACGACGACACACCAGAAATACGACAACTTGCAGACAAATATAATTTACAGTACAGGACAATCCCAATGAAGACTACACTTCATTTTAAGAAAAACGAAATCATTGTTTCGGACAACTTCTTATGGTGGACAAATAGCAACAGCCGCTAACAGCATTGGCGTTAAGGAAAACGACTCCATATTTTTGCTTCGACAGGTATTATTGTAAGCCTGCCGAACCGCTCAGCCCAAGGCATTGGCATAACCTTCCATGGAGCAAGTTACTTGTAAGCCGTTTTCTACTTGCGAGTTTCCAAGCACAAAAGGTGGGCTTTTATCTTTTTAGGAGCCCAAGATTTGAAATGGTCCCTTTTTGTCAAAACCGTGGGTACTTTAAAAAACAGCGTGTGTTTTTATAGCGCATAGCAAGCGAAGTAAAACCCTGAAGTGTCGGGAGTATCAAGAACGGTCGTGAGTCTTATGGGCGCTATTTTAACCCGCATTATGCATTAAAAAATCCATTACGGCTTAAAACTCCCTCAAAATAAGGCGTAAACTTGATTTCCCTCAATCACCATAGCGGTGCTATGCCCCATTCACGAAATCACTTATTTTATCGCACTTTCAAACCTCATTACAACGTTCTAATGCATAATCCGGGTTTATTTCCAAATAAAAAAGGCAGGACATTTAATTGTCCTGCCTTTTAAGGTTGATTGGGTTGTTTTAGGTTATAGGTGATTAAAATCCTGGATTCTGTTGTAAGATACCACCACTTAAATCTATGGCGTTCAACGGGATCGGGATAAAATTATGCTTGGATTGGTAGGGTAAAAATTTGGATGCGATGTTCGGGATGGTACGTGCTTCGTTGGCAACGAAGGTATTGATGACCTGTTCGGCCACGCCCCATCGCCTTAGATCGAACAAACGGTGGCCTTCCATGCCAAATTCCAAACGGCGTTCAAAACGCACCGCTTTACGGGCAAAGGCCTGATCCGCAAAGGAGGCATAAGGCTCAATGACATAATTCGCCGCATCACCAGAGTCATCAATGGCCTGTACTTTGGGCATGGTCTTGGCCCTGTTCCGTACCTGGTTCACATAATTCAAGGCCGAGGCCAGATCACTGGTCTCCACAGCGGCCTCTGCGGCCATCAACAACACGTCCGCAAAGCGGATGATGTTGTAATTGATCCCGGCCCGTTGCTGGCCCCAATCCCCGGTGCCTCTATTGCCGCCCTCACCGGCTTGGTAAAAGTTCTTGGTGGACTGATAGGGACCGGAAATATCGGCAAAATCTGCCCTAACCCAATCCTTGCCAACATTCTCGCCCCAACCGTTGTAATCGATGCCCCTACGGCCCACGGTGTAGTCCAGTCTGGGATCTACCGGAGAGGTGGTATCCGGGGTAAAAGCTGTCTGACTGGTAATGCCGTAGTCGTTTTTAAAATCGGTTTGGTTAAAAGTATCCAACAAAGGTAAACCACTGGCATCCGTTTGGAAGGCGTTTACCAAATCCTGGGTAGGTTGGTAAAACCCGCAACAGGAGCTGATGGGCCCCCCATTGGGAAAATTCAAGGTGGCACCTCGGTTTCCGTTAAAAGAGAGGCCACCATCGGAGGCAAATTGAATGGCAAAGACAGATTCCGGACCATTTTCCCCAACGGCATTGAAATTATCCACAAAATTGGGATTTAAGGCATAGGGACCGTTGTCAATGACATCCTTGAGCAGGGTCAATGCCTGTGCCCATTCCCCTTGGTACAAATGCACTTTTCCCATATAGGCCTTGGCGGCCCAAGCATTCGCCCTACCGGGCTCTGCCTGTGTTGGGGGCAAGTTGTCAATGGCAAATTGGAAATCGGCCTCGATCTGGTCCCAAATCGGTCCGGGATTGGGTTGGTTGAACTCGGTATTTGCGAAATTCTCTACGGAGATAAAAGCAGGAGCACCAAATATTTTTTGGAGTTCAAAATTATAGTGCGCTTTTAAAAACCGCGCTTCGGCTTCCTTGGCGGTAAAATCCCCTTCCGTGATCTTGGAGATTAGGTCAATTACGGCATTGGCCCGGTTGACCCCGGCATAGAGACCGACCCATTTTCCAAAGAAATAACTATTGGCGGTAGCCCAACTGAAGCGTTCTATTTCGAAAAGATCTGCTTGGTCCCCATCGGTACTGCCCTTATGGGCATCGTCTGAAATAACGTCCAGCCACCAGTTGTCCCCGGTAACCGTCCATTCTGCCGCACCTTGGTTGTTACGGATACCATCCAAAGTGGAGTAAGCCCCGGTCAACAACAGATTCACACCGACCTCATTCTGTAGTGCCTGATCGGACAGTGCGCCCACAGCCGGCAAGTCGGTAAAATCATCACTGCACGAAAGGGCAGCGATAAAAAGCGTTACATAATAAATTACTCTCTTTTTCATTTTTTTTAGAATTTTAAATTAAGTCCAAACGTAAATAGCTGAGCGGTAGGGTATTGGTTGTCGTCCACCCCAATAGTCAAGTTGTCACTACCACCTCGTGGGCCCAACTCCGGGTCAAACCCATCAAAGGGGGTAATGGTAAAGAGGTTGGTGCCTTGCACGTAAAAACGGAAAGTGTCCATCCCCATTTTCTCCACAATTTGTTTTGGCAACGCATAGCCTATCTGTAGGTTCTTCAACCGTAAAAAGGAACCGTCTTCCACAAAATAAGAGTTGGGCTGGGTTTCACTATTTGTGATCTGTTGGCTTAGCCGTGGCAGGGCCGCCCCCAAATTATCGGGCCGCCAGGCATCCAATACCCGGGTACTCCTGTTGGTGTTGGTAAAGGTGGGGAAATCGGTAAAAATCTTGGTATAGTTGTAAATGTCGTTCCCTTGCGATCCGGAAATAAAGGCCGAAATGTCAAATCCCTTATAGCCTACGCTTAGGTTTACGCCGTAGGTAAAATCGGGGTGCGGGGAACCAATAAAGGCACGGTCATCATCGGTGATGGTACCATCGCCATTGATATCCCGATATTTAAAGCGGCCTACACCGGCGGCATTGGAGGGAAAGCCCTGACTCGCACTGGCGGCCACCTCCGCTTCCGAAGCAAAGATACCTTCTACCACACGGCCAAAGAAGGAAGACAAGGGCTCCCCTACCTTGGTTCGGGTTACCGGACCTCCCCGGAAGTCGGCACCTAATTGGAAATCACTGATCAGTTCGGTAACCTCGTTGTCATAGTGGGAAATGTTGGCCTGGATGCCGTA
>JBGTBA010000071.1:0-19337 GCA_041749595.1 Flavobacteriaceae bacterium
CTTTTGGGGCCGGCCAAAAGAAGGGAAAAATTACTGGCGGAATTAATGGAGCATGCCCATGAGGTCTCCTTGGAGTTCGTTGAAAACATCCACGGTCCGGCCGGAATTAATATTGGGGCAGAAACACCGCAAGAAATAGCCATAGCCATTATTGCTGAAATACTGTCGGTAATCAGGGATCAAACCCCTATGAGGCTCAAAAACAAAAAAGGCGGCATACATGACTAGCTGCTTTTTAAGATGACACCAACACGTATATGGAACTCAGGATACCCGGTATCAAAATCATAAAAAGAAAGAATTGAAAAACATAGCGATCTTAATTCTCGCCGCCGGAAATTCCTCAAGAATGGGAAGCATAAAACAATTATTGCCGTGGAAGGAAGCTACGCTAATTGACAATGCTATAGAACAGGCTAAAGCGACTCATGCAGTGGAAGTGGTGGTGGTTCTGGGCGCACATTCGGAAAAAATCAAAAAAAATAGGGAAACGCATGGTAGCGTTTTTTTAGAAAATAAAAATTGGGAATCCGGTCTGGGAACCTCCATTGCCTGCGGCATAAATTATATCCAAAACATTAAAAATAAAATAGATGGCGTTTTGGTAATGCTGGCGGACCAACCCCTTATTAATACGGTCTATCTCAACGAAATGATGTTTCGTTTTGCGGAAACCCCCAAACATATTATCGCTACAAAATATAAGAACAGGGCAGGAGTTCCTGCAATTTTCAGTCCCGACTACTTTCCTGAATTGGCAGCTTTGAAAGATGATTTTGGAGCTAAAATTATTTTGGAAAAATATAAAACCCGTATTTCCGGATTGGAATCCTGCGGAAAAACGGACGATATTGATAGCCAGGAAGATTATGATCGACTAAAAAACAGTCTTTTAGAATAGGGTCGATCATTCTAATCCTTTAAATTATAGAAAATTATGCATGAATTAAGGTGGTTTTTGGTGCTCTTTACGGTTGGATGCACTGTTGTGATAGCACAGGAAATGAGTTTTGAGGAATACAATCCAAAATCAACTTTAGTCGTACCAAAGCATGAGGTAAATAGGGCAAAATTCCCATTTATTGATGTGCATAGTCATCAAAACAATATGGGAAGCAAGGACTTATCCGAATTAATTTCGGATATGGACAGGCTTAATTTGGGCATAATGGTAAACCTTAGTGGCGGTTCCGGCGAATCCATAAAAAGTGCCATGCAGAACATTAACCAAAGCTACCCTAACAGATTTGTGGTATTTGCCAATGTTAACTTTGAAGGCACTGGCGGCGTTGAATGGGCTAAAAAGGCGGTCGCCCAACTCGAAGAAGATGTGAAAAATGGGGCAAAAGGCCTAAAAGTATTCAAAGGGTTGGGGCTACGGGACAGAGATGAAAATGGAAATCGGTTGGCCATTGATGATGTGCGTTTGGATCCCATCTGGAAAAAATGCGGCGAATTGGGCATCCCGGTACTCATACATGCTGCCGATCCAAAATCATTTTGGGACGAGGTAGATGCCCACAATGAGCGGTGGTTGGAACTAAAAACGCGTCCGAACAGAAAAAGATCCGATACCGATCCGGTGCCCTGGCAACAAATTATAGATGAGCAGCACCACGTATTCGACAAACATCCAAAAACCAAATTCATAAACGCACATATGGGATGGTATGCCAATGATTTGGACACTTTGGGAAAATTGTTGGAGAAATACCCCAATATGTCCGTCGGAATAGGGGCCATTATCGCAGAATTAGGACGGCAACCAAAACAGGCCAACAAATTTTTTATAAAATACCAAGACCGTATTTTGTTTGGCAAGGATAGTTGGATTCCGGAGGAATTTCCAACCTATTTCCGAGTACTGGAAACAGCAGACGAATATTTCCCTTACCATAAAAAATACCATGCCTTTTGGGCAATGTACGGATTGGATCTACCGGACGAGGTACTAAAGAAAGTCTATTATGAAAACGCATTGAAACTTATACCCGGACTGGATAAAAGTTTGTTCGTTAGGTAAACGATATTAAGGGAACTATTTTTCCTCAAGCGGAATTTGCTTCACGTTTTTACCGTAATCCTGAAAGATACCACAGGAATTTTCCTTTTTGATAAGCGATTTTTCCTTTTTATTCTTGATTAACGATGCGATTTGCGGCGATAGAAATTGCATAGCTTTAATTTTTTGGGTTTATACTCCTAACGTTTCTTCTGCAAAATTGTTATTTTATAAACATACAATATCGCTTATTGTTATAAAATTAACAAATGATAACTCATTATTGTCTATTACAACAAATAATTCATGTGTTGATAAGAAGATTTTGCACTTCATCAACAAGTCCTTGTCAATTTTTAAAAAAGTGTATATTTAGACTTAATTACTTGAGAAACACGCAATAATGAAAAAGCTAAAAAAGACCCTGCCACTATTCCTTATCCTTTTGCTGGCCTGCAAGGAAGCCCCTAAGAAAGAAATTCCGGTTTCAGATACTGGGGAGTTCCATTTTTCTGTCGAAATTATAGACAATGAGGCACTCGTGCTCTTAGATCCAAAAAATGAAATACAGGTGCTAGCCGGTGGTTTTCAATGGACGGAAGGACCGCTTTGGATTTCATCTGGAAATTATCTGCTTTTTTCTGAAATTCCGGGAAATACAATTTACAAATGGGAAGCCCAAAAGGATGTCATAGCTTTCATCCATCCCTCTGGTTACAGCGGTACGGGATATTACAGTAAGGAACCCGGTTCTAACGGACTTTTATTAAATCATCAGGGAGAATTGGTGCTTTTGCAGCACGGCGATAGAAGGATTGTTAAAATGAACGCCCCACTGGAAGCTCCTAAGCCCGATTTTATAACCCTTGTGGATAATTACCAAGGAAAAAAATTGAACAGTCCCAACGATGGGGCGTTCGACAGAGCAGGAAATCTCTATTTTACAGATCCTCCCTATGGCCTTCCTTCAGGGATGGAAGATCCGACCAAAGAACTCGATTTTCAGGGGGTATATAGTTTGTTGACCGATGGAAAATCAGTTTTATTAGATACACTGTCCAGACCCAATGGCATAGTGCTTTCTCCGGATGAAACCATCCTATACGTGGCGGTTTCGGATGAAGCCCAAGCCGTTTGGTATGCGTATGATGTTATTGCTCCCGGACAGGTTGCCAACAAACGCCTGTTTTATGACGTTACCCATCTTATTGGAAAAGAGGGTGAGCAAGGCTTGCCCGATGGCATGGTGATGCACTCCAAGGATTATCTTTTTGCTTCCGGACCTGGAGGTATATGGATCTTCACAAAGAACGCCAAACCCATTGCCAGAATACATACAGGGCTTGCCACTTCCAACTGTACCCTATCCGACGATGAAAAAACGTTGTTCATCACAGCGGACGATTATGTGCTTTCCCTAAACTTAAAGTAGTCTTAGGCGATACATTCCATTACTGTTATTTCGAAGTTTTTATTCATCAATTATCTAAACTACAAGGAATAATCAAAAATTGCAGCTTATATTTGTAGTGGATTTTGGAGTGTTGTTTTTTAAAGGTGAATTACAGCATGACCGTAAGAAAGTTAAAATTGGGTACTGGAAATATAATTTACCGTTAATTTTCGGGCCAATTGTGTACGCGCTTAACAAGGGATCTGTAATTCAAATTAACTTAAAATAATAAAAAACACGTATGGCGAGAGCACAGGAAACCTTTGGTAAAAAGGAAAGAGAAAAGAAGCGATTAAAGAAAAAAGAGGAAAAGCAGAAAAAGAAAGTAGAACGCAAGGCTAATTCCTCCGGAGGCGGATTGGAAAATATGCTGGTTTATGTGGATGAATTTGGGCAACTGACCGATACGCCACCGGATCCTTCAAAAAGAATTAAAGTAGATGCGGAAAGTATCGTTATTGGCGTGCCTAAAAAAGAAGAGCAAGAACCGGAAGATCCAATCCGTAAAGGTAAAGTTTCCTTTTTCGACAGTTCCAAAGGTTTTGGTTTTATTATAGACAGCGAAAATCAGGAAAAATATTTTGTGCATGTCAGTGGAGTATTGGAGGCCATTGAAGAGAACGACAAAGTTTCTTTTGAATTAGAGCGTGGGCAAAAAGGCATGAATGCCGTTCGCGTAAAAAAAGTATAGTCATATGCTTTTTAGTATTTCCAGAACCTTTATTATTCTTATATTACTAATGCGAATCAAGAGTTAAAATATCCCCTTTAAAATAGTATTTCGGGTGTTTAGCGTTACGTCTGCCACCCTGACGAACCGCTTTTTAAGTGGTATCAAATCCCTGTTAATTGTATGGTTTACAGGGATTTTTTTATACCAAATGTTGTGATACCAAAATAAAACAAATAACATCAAATAAAGGGTATAGGGATCGGTTTAATGGATTACACATGGCCAGCCCCATTATTTTTTTATCGAATCATAATTTTATTTATTGTAATTTATGATTACCACTAAATCTTCATTTCCTATTTGTTTTAAACCATGGCGGCTATCTGGCAGTGTAAGTATGGCATCACCTGTGGTAACAAAAAACGTATCGCCATTCATGGACATTTCTCCCATGCCAGCGGCTATATAATATATTTCTTCTTCCTGCTGCAAATGATATCCAATGGCCGATCCGGGGTGAAGTATTCTTTTGGTGAACTGTAGTTTGGAATCTGTGGCGGCTTTAAAAAATCTGTATCCTGTGCTGTTGCCACCCCCTTTGTGCGTCCCCGGCTCGCTTACGGCAATATCTTTTTCATGCTCTAAAATATAACCGATTTCTTCCTTTTGGAGTTTGGTAAAGGAAGCAAAAATTCCGACCGTAAAACATAAAATCGCAAGACAAAATATAGTCAATTTTTTTCTCATGATAGGTATAATTAAGTGTTATGAGACATATAAAACCCATGGTTAAGGCAGCCTTTGCCCGGATTGATGACTAAAATAAGAAAAAGAGTCGTAAGCCGGATGCCAACTTTCCAAACAATTCAACAAAGTTTTTATGCTGAAATTGCCGGGGCATAAAGTCGACTTGATTTTAATTTTCAAGAAGCAAAAAATAATCCACTATTTTTACATCATAAAAGTAAATTCCATGGATTATTTTGCAATAGCTACGGTTCTCGTATTCCTTTCGGCCATTTTCGGATATATCAATGTGCGGTTTCTTAAATTACCCAATTCCATTGGTTTAATGTTAATAACCATACTTTTTACCCTGCTTGTCTTTGGGCTTGGCAAATGGGATGCAAGACTATTAAATGCCGAGAAATATATTATTACCCAAATAGATTTTAGAACGGTCTTATTGGATGTTATGCTCAGTTTTATGCTGTTTGCCGGAGCATTGCATACCAATTTTGAACAATTGAAAGTACAGCGATGGCCTGTGTTGGTCTTTGCTACCGTTGGTGTGTTAACATCTACCTTTTTAGTGGGAAGTGCTATGTATTATGTGTTGCATGTATTGGGTTTGACCATAGATTATATCTATTGCCTATTGTTCGGGGCCTTAATTTCACCGACGGATCCTATTGCGGTTTTGGGAATTTTAAAAAAGGCGGGGGCACCAAAAAAGCTGGAAACAAAAATTGTAGGAGAGTCATTATTTAATGATGGGGTAGGGGTGGTCGTGTTTTTAACCCTATACCAGATCGCATCTTTTGGAACCAACGGTATAAATCCGGCGGATATTCTACAATTATTTGGTCAAGAGGTGGTTGGAGGCATTGCCTTGGGATTGCTTCTTGGGTGGGTAAGCTATCGGCTTATGAAATCCATAGATGATTATGATGTTGAGGTGATCATTACCTTGGCTGCGGTAATGACGGGCACTGCCATAGCCCAAAAATTCCATTTATCGGCCCCTTTGGCCATGGTCACTGCCGGATTAGTAGTAGGAAACGACACGGTTCGTGGCTCTTCTATGTCCAAAACAACCGAAACCTATGTGGATAAATTTTGGGAACTCTTAGATATTCTGTTGAATACCATCCTTTTTGTCTTGATAGGAATGGAAATGTTGGTCCTTACCTTGGAGTTGAATTATTTTATTGCCGGTGCGGTTGCCGTTCCTGCGGTGTTATTATGCAGGTATCTATCACTATTGCTTCCTATTAACTTCTTTAAGAAGAAGCTGGATTTTGTACCGAACACCAATATTATAATGACATGGGGCGGACTCAGAGGTGGTATTTCCATAGCCCTGGCTTTGGGACTGTCACAGGAAATGCACCGTGACCTGTTTCTGGTCATCACTTATGTTGTGGTTATCTTTTCTATAATTGTCCAGGGACTTACCGTTGGAAATTTGGTTAAAAAGCTGGCCGGCAACGAAAAATTGTAATTTTAAGGAACGCACCAATAGTTACATTCTTATGTGGTATCGGAAAAAATGTTTTTACTACCCGTAACTTTTGGGAATGCCTCGATTTTTAACGGTCTTTTGGACAAGTAAAAAATCCGGTTAAAATCGGAATTGAAGGATATCGCTTAAGGTGTGCGGGCCCGATCTTATCTTTTTATACCATTTGTGGTAAAGGAGATTCCCTGTTGCCCTGTTGTGGATATCATGACTGCCTCGAACATGGGCTCCACGGCTTTATTACTTGTGGCCCATTCAAAAATAAAGTTTGCGCCAGTGCCCCCCATGTTGTCATCTTGACCGATCACTATCTCTATGGTTTCCAATGGTTTGATTAGGGTGGTGGAGTCAAAATAAGTTCGTATCAGAACGCCATTGGTGTCATAATAATCTGCCCTGAGGATAAAAACGGAATCGACTGAGTTTATGTTCTTCATACTTGCCGTTGCCGTTAAGTGGTGTACCCCCTGATCGCTATGGTCATATATTTCAGAGTAGATGGATAGGTACGAGCTGCCAAATATCAGGGAATCCTTTTTCCCTAGTACAATGGTTTTTTCTTGCCAGTTTACGGGAGTCCGGTTTTTAATTTCCTTTACGTCACCGCAGCCCAGGTTCAGGGATGTAGAAAAGACATACAGTAAAGCAAGGTAATTTTTCATGTTTTAAATTTAGTTACGTAAAAAACGGTTATGTAATTGGGGTGGAACGTTTCATGCTTTCAATGTTTCTAAGATAGATAAAAGATTTAAGACGGAAACAGTGGGGCAATAATAAAGTCGTTGTTGCTATAAGGAAAACGGGCCAAAGGACAGCTTTTATTTAGTATAGGAAGGATAATTTTAATAGGATGTTTTGGTACTGCCATTGTCTGATTTGGTTGTTGTCAATTTTCAGTTTCAGCCATACTTTTTTCAAAACGCCTATCGGGAACAAACCAAATCACGGCCACTAGGGCATAACATAGTATTGCAAGCCATGGATTTATAAAAGATAGGCCAATGCCCGTTAGGTAGAGCACCATGGAAATTTTTCCCTTAAAATCCCTTCCAAGAGCCTTGCGCAGGGGGAAGTCCACGGGGTGGTTTTTCACTATTGTCCACTGCAATACAAAAAAGGCAACGGCACTCATGAGCAAAACAAATCCGTACAATGCCACTGGAATGGAAATAGTATGATGTTCACCGATCCAAGAGGTGGTAAAGGGAATCAATGAAAGCCAAAAAAGCAAATGTAGGTTGGCCCACAATATTTTTCCGTTCACTTTTTGGGTAGCTTGGAATAAATGGTGGTGGTTGTTCCAATAAATGCCCAAATATATAAAACTGAACAGGTAGCTTATAAACGTTGGGATTATCGGTGCCAAGGCATCCAAAGAGATATCTTCGGGTGCCTTCAGCTCCAAAACCATAATGGTTATTATGATGGCTAGGACACCATCACTAAAGGCTTCCAATCGGCTGGTCGTCATTTTGTATTACATGGTTTCGGCATTCGTCAATCCTTAAATTCAACCTTAACATGCGTGCCATCACAATAGGGTTTATTGCTAGAGCTACCGCAACGGCAAAAAGCGGTGGTTTTGTTCTTTACCTCCAATTTCCCTGACTTGTCAAAGACATTTAAGGAGCCATAAATCAGCAAAGGACCATTGGGCTTTACCTCTATTTTGGTTTCCAAAAATGCAGGGTCTTTCGTGCTTTGGCCTTCCATGCGATAGCTCAGTGCACCCGAAGGGCAGTTGGCTATTTGCGATTTTAATTCTTCCGTGGTGGCCCGGTCTGCTTTTATCCATGGTTTTTCACTAGGGCTATATACTTTTGGGAGGGTCTGTACACAAACACCCGAGTGGATGCACTTATTGGGTTTCCAAACAACGGACAGTTCGCCATTGGAGTATTCCTTTATAATTTCTTTAGATTCCATAATTACAAGATATTTATACTTTTCAGCAGTTATTTTTCCATACCGGGCAAAAGCGGATTTATGGGAATTAAAATTATGTTTTTTGTTTCAATATGGCTAGTTCCTCCCGATGGGTGGTGGTCCATCGGGAATAATGGCCTTATACACCTCATTTCCTTTTCTTTCTTTATACTCGGATTTTACTTTTTCCACTAATTTTGGGTCTTCAAAAAGATCTACTATGGTCATTCCCAAAGCTTTCGCAGCCTGTATCATGCCTTTGTGGCCAATGCTCATACCACCGCAGGCCACCACCGCCCATGAGTGCCATGGTGTGTCTTTAGGAGCTGTGGTTACTCCGAGGTTGATGTTGGCCACGTTCCAACTGACATCCCCGACATCGGTAGAACCGCCTCCCGGATTTTCTTTGGTCTCCTGCAATGGCAAAATGGCACTGTCCATACCTATCTGTTCCTTTCCGGTAACCTCCTGGATTTTTTTTGCGAAGGCTATTTCCCCTTCGGTATAGGCAATAGGACCCAATAGTTCCAGATTATGTTGCATGGCCTCACCTCCCGTACGGTTTACAAGTACTTCATAGATGCCGGAAACCAACGATATCTTATAGTCCACATTTGCCATAATAGCTGCTCCCTCGGCCATTTTTTGGACTCTTTCATATACGGGCACCATTCCATCGCGTTTAGTGTCACGGACGCGTACCCAGAGACGGGCGTAATCCGGAACTACGTTTACCACTTGCCCTCCGTCCTGGATGTGATAATGGATCCGGACGGTTGGTTTTATATGTTCCCTGTAATAATTGATCCCCGTTGTATAGAGTTCCAAGGCATCCGACGCACTGCGCCCGTTCCACGGATCGGCAGAGGCATGTGCTGCCTGGCCGAAGAACTCCACTTTAAAATCCACCAATGCCAGGGAACTTTGCACATCGGCCTCCGTTTTGGCGGCGGGATGCCAACTAAGGTTCACGTCAACATCGTCCCACAACCCTTCTCGTACCATCCAAATTTTACCAAAAAACTTTTCTTCGGAAGGAGTGCCCAAAAACTTTATGGTGCCTTTTAATTTGCCTTGCTCCATTAATTCCTTTATCGCCACGGCGGCACCCAAACTCCCGGCACCAAATAAGTTATGCCCACATCCATGGCCGGCCGCACCTTCGTTCAAGGACTCTTTAGTGGGTTGTGCTTTTTGGGAAATTCCCGGAAGGGCGTCGAATTCTCCCAAAATACTGATAACCGGTTTGCCGGAGCCATAGGTTGCCGTAAAGGCCGTGGGAATCCCTGCAACGCCACGAATCACTTTAAAGCCATTTTTCTCCGCATAATCTGCCAATATCTTTGAGGATTGGTATTCTTCAAAAGCGGTTTCTGCCAAAGACCAAACAGAATCACTTATTTTAATGAGTTCGTTTTTGTGCTTTTCTACAGAAGCGATAACCGCAACCTTGTTTTTATTTATTTTTTGTGCGGAAACTCCGGCAGCGATAAGCAGAAGTATTCCGATAATTGTACATTTTTTCATTTATGGTGTAAATTAGGTTTAAGGGGTGGCCTGTACATCATTATTATAAAAATCTAAGATAATATTCATTGGGATATTGGCTATTGGGCAATATAGGATAAAATGGCCGCTAATACAAAGATTGCCTCACACCTCCTTTTGTATAATCCCATCAGTGTCCTAAATATACCTAAAAAAACTTATCTAACGCATCCTTATATGTTTTAAGGCAGCGTTCACGAGCCAATTTATGATCTACCATGGGGTTTGGGTAGGTGAGTCCCTGAAGCTCGGGCACCCATTGTTGGATGTATTTCCCCTGTTTGTCAAACTTATCGACTTGCGTAAAGGGATTGAAAATACGGAAGTACGGGGCAGCATCTACGCCACTGCCTGCGGCCCATTGCCAATTGCCAACATTGCTTGCCATTTCGTAATCCAATAACTTTTCGGCAAAATAAGCTTCTCCCCAACGCCAATCGATCAGTAAATGTTTGCACAAAAAACCGGCTACCAGCATACGGACCCTGTTGTGCATGTACCCGGTCGCATTCAGTTCCCGCATTCCGGCATCTACGAGCGGATATCCCGTTTGCCCGTTTTTCCATTTTTCAAAATCTTCTTCATTGTTCCGCCATACGATATTATCGTATTTCGGTTTAAAGGCATGGTCCAAAGTATGCGGAAAGTGCCAAAGGATCTGCATAAAAAATTCGCGCCAGATCAATTCGTTCCAAAACACTTCATTTTCTTCTTCCATGGCCTTGTTTACCATAGCGCGCACGGACACGGTTCCGAAGCGCAAATGTGGTCCAAGTCGGGAGGTTCCGTTGGTTAAGGCAGGAAAATTCCGGGTGGCTTCGTAATTTTTGATGAGCTTTGGAGAAACAATATAGTCCGGAACTTGAATTTCGGATTTTTCAAAACCCATATCGGAAAGCGATAGATGCGGTAAATTGGTCTCCTGGAGCAAGTTGGTTAAAAAAGGAGTTGTGTCGTAATTTTGTGTATCCCGATCTGCTTTAAAAAGGGTCTTCCATTTTTTCATGTAGGGAGTATATACCACATAGGGCTGACCATCATCTTTAACCACTTCGTCTTTTTCAAAAATTACTTGATCCTTACAGGTTTTAAAATCGATTTTATGGATTGCTAAAAAATCGCGAATCCGTTCATCCCTTTGCTTTGCGTAAGGTTCATAGTCGTTATTAGCATACACTGCTTGCACATCATAACTTTCAAGGAGGCGATTAAAAGCATTGAGGGGATTATCAAAATAAAGGGTCAAGCCGCTACCATAATTTTCTTGAAGTAAAGCCCTAATGTTCTGCAAGGTTTCATAAATGAACGAAACCCGGGCATCGTTTTTGGGAAGCGTATCCAAAATTTCCGGATCAAAAATAAATAGGGGCAGTACGGGTGCATTACCTGTTAGGGCATGAAAAAGCCCCACGTTATCCTGTAAGCGCAAATCCCTACGGAACCAAAATACGGCTACTTTTTTATTCATCAACACTTAAATTATAAGTTAAGCTCAAATAACTTCAATCCATCTTGAGGCTGGACAAGCCCCCATCAATACCGATGACTTGTCCCGTTATCCATGCACTTTTGTCGCCCAATAAAAATACGGCCATATGGGCAATATCTTCTGGTGTGCCGAATTTTTTTAGGGGATGCCGTTGCGCCATCAGCTCTCGCTTTTTTTCGTTGTTAAGCAATCTGCCGGATAGGGCGGTGTCCACCAAGGAAGGTGCAATGACATTTACCCTGATTTTTGGGGCATACTCTGCGGCCAAAGCCTTTGCGAAACCTTCAATGGCACCTTTTGCGGCTGCAATGCTGGTATGGAACGGCATTCCACTGCCTACGGCTACCGTACTAAAAAAGACCATACTGGCATTTTCCGCCATTTTGGGCAGGACTTGCTTTACAACATTTACCAAGCCAAAGAAGTTGAGTTCCATATCTTCCCGAAACGTGTCCAAGCCCATCACCTTTATGGGTTTAAGGTTGATGCTTCCCGGGCAGTACACGAAGCCGTGCAAGGTTTCTGGAAGTTTTTCAAAATCCAATCGATCAGTTAGGGCATCAAAGGGCAGATGGGTAACCGAAAGATCTTCCATACCTTCTGCCGTGCGAGATGCCACATATACCTTATAATCATTATGCGTTAAATGCGCAATGGTCTGGCCGATGCCTTTGGAACCGCCAATCATCATTATATTTTTCTTCATTCCTAAATCGATTTTAGTTGTAATTCTGTAGTAAACCCATTTATTGTCCCAAAAAGTTCTTTTAGCTTTTGTTCCCTAAAGTGAAAAATCCTCAAGAGTTGCCGCTTTACTATGAGACCTTGCGCCAATTGGCCTAGAATGCCGAACGGAACTTTATAATCAATGATATCTTCCATGATAACCCCTTCATTTATCGGCTTCAAAAAATGTTTGTGGTGCCAGAGGGCATAGGGACCAAATCGTTGTTCATCCACGAAGTAGGTACCTTCCTTTACATGGGTGATTTCCGTTACCCATTTGGTGCTGTAAAAGGGAAACGGCGACACGGTATATTGAATGATTTGTCCTGGAAACATCTTTCGTTCTCCCCCGGAGAGCATATTGAAACCCATGTGGGCTGGGGTGATGGTTTTTAGATTTTCAGGGCTGGATAGGAAATCCCAAGCCGTTTTTTGGTCTATGGGCAGGGCTTGTTTGGCATATAATTGATACAATTTCATAGCTAAATTTTACTCAAAGATATTTCAATTATGTTTAATAAAATAGAATAATAATTAAACAATATTAAAAAAAACAATGTACGAAAGCTAAAAAGCATGGTTTTTCCGTTTATGGCCTTTTGTAAGCACTTTAGGCGCAAAAATGTGCCATTTCCATTTCTTTTTGTACATTTCCCCAAGAACCAAAAAAAAGATGTTTATACGACTGTTTTTGTATGTTGCTGTTTTAGGCACTTTTTTTTCTTATGCCCAGGAGGGGATCAGGGAAATAGGGGTATTGCCCGGTGAAGTATCTGAAACCTCCGGCTTACTTTTTTATAATGGGAAGCTTATTACCCATAACGACTCCGGAAATACACCTCAATTATTTGAAATCGATACCGTTTCCCTTCGGGTAATCAGGTCGGTGACTATCACGAATGTCATGAATACGGATTGGGAAGATATTACCCAAGATGAAAATTACATTTATATCGGTGATATAGGCAACAATCTGGGCAACAGAAGGGATTTAGCTATTTACAGGGTTCTAAAGTCGGATTATGATATATCGGAAAACGTTTTGGCCGAACGAATTGAGTTCGGTTACGAAGACCAATTGGATTTTCAGGAAAATGCAAATGCCAACGATTGGGATGCCGAATCCCTTTTTGTGTTCAATGGCCAACTCATTGTACTTACCAAACAATGGAGGACCAATGGTACCAAGGCCTACGCAATTCCTATAATGCCAGGGTCTTATAGCGCAAAAAATGTGGGAAGTTATGCCATTGACGGATTGGTGGCAGGAGCCACGTACAGCCCCGATACGGAAACCTTGTTCATTATTGGCTACACCCGGTTATTGGCCCCGTTTTTAGCAAAAGTCGGGAACCTTACCGAGAACGATATTTTTAACGGTAACCTGGAACGGATCAATTTAAATCTAGGTTTTGCCCAAGCCGAGGGAATTGCTGTTGCCAATGGCAATAAATACTTCTTTTCGACCGAATCATTTACCAGTACAAACCCACCCATAACCACAACGTCACGCCTATTTTCTTTTCAGCACGGAGTTGTGGAAATTCCGGAAGGGGAAAACCCGGATGGGGAAGTTCCTGGGGAGGAAGAACAAAATGAGGAGGAATTGATTCTTTATAGAGGTTTTGGATCTGATATTTTACAATACGAATTAAGGACGGCCCAACAGGTTTTTGGCAGGGCTATATTTGACCTTAATGGAAGAAGGGTGGGGCAGGAGACCAACGTAGATAAGTCGGCTACCATTGATATATCCCCTTTTGAAAAATCTATTTACTACCTCACATTTTACCTTCAGGGAAAAATTATTTCCAAACCGTTTATCCCAAATTGAACGTCAAAAAAAACCATACCGTTTCAATAGGATTTAAGTTTTCTAATTTTGTATTTTTGTAAGACTAACAAAATCTATATAAAATGAATAAATTTATGCTATTATGTTGCATTTCCATTGCAAGTTTTGCAATGCATGCCCAAATTTTAACACCTGCTCCTAGTCCCGCTTCAAAATTGAACCAGACTGTAGGTCTAACAGACGTGACTGTTGAATATTCCAGACCATCCATGAGGGGAAGGTCTGTTTTTGGGAATTTGGTTCCCTATGACAAGTTATGGCGCACTGGGGCCAATGCTAGGACAAAGATCACTTTCAGTGAAGACGTTATCATTGATGGCCAAAATGTAAAGGCAGGCTCTTATGCCATTTTCACGAAACCCGGACAGGCTTCATGGGATGTCTATTTTTACGCGGACTACAACGCAGGCGGAATACCCCAAGATTGGGATGAGAGTAAGATTGTGGTAAAAACAACTGCACAGGTATATGCAATGCCAATGCCCGTGGAAACATTTACCATAACCATAGATGATGTTACCAATGACTCTGCGGTTATTGGTATATTGTGGGAAAAAGTTTATGTGGGCATTAAATTCAACGTGCCAACGGATACAATGGTCATGAAATCTATTGAGAATACCATGGGCGGCCCCGGAGCAGACGATTATTATGCCGCCGCTGTTTATTATTTGGATGCCGGTAAAGACATAGTAAAGTCAAAAGAATGGATAGATAAGGCCATTTCCTTGTCTGAAAAACCAGCTTTCTGGCAATTAAGGCAGCAATCCCTCATCTATGCTAAGGCAGGGGACAAGAAAGGGGCGATAGAGATAGCGAAAAAATCGTTGGCCTTGTCTGAAGCTGCCGCAAATGATGATTACGTAAAAATGAACAAGGATTCCTTAAAGGAGTGGGGAGCCAAATAAGTATTGATTGCCCATAAAAATCAAAGCCCATAATTTTTTATGGGCTTTTTTATGTTGTGGATATAGGCTTTTTCAGTATCCTATCAAACGCTTCAAGCATAAAGGCCACAAAGATTACAACCACGCACCCCAGGGCATTAAGCCATAAGTAGGACATAAGATCGGCGTACCAAACAAAAACCACAATGGCCTGGGTAATAATTGCGGCCACGAATACGGCATTTCCCTTGATGAACTTAAAAAAGAAAGCGATCAAGAATATCCCCAAAACGTTTCCGTAAAATATGGAGCCTATAATATTCACCAATTGGATTAAATTATCAAATAGATTGGCAACATTTGCGATCATAATTGCAAATATACCCCAGACAAGGGTAAAAATTTTAGAGACGTTCACGTAGTGCTTTGGGGAAAACGTTCCCTTCCTATTGCGCTTGTAAAGATCCAATGCCGTAATTGTGCCCAATGCGTTGAGCTCTGAAGCGGTGGAAGACATAGCTGCTGAGAGAATTACCGCCAACAAAAGCCCTATAAGCCCTTTGGGCAAATAATTCAGGATAAAGTGGATAAACACATAATCCTTGTCGTTGCTTTCAACACCGTTACTCGCTTTCTGGATCAATGCCTTAGCGGCGTCCCTATTGTTCCTGTCTTTTTTGTTTATATCTATGATATGCTGTTTTGCCTGAATGGTAGCGGTATATTCCTTAATATCAAGGGCCGTTGAGAACTCATTTTGGGCCATGATTTTTTCCAATTCCAGTTTTTTATGGTTTTCTTGAAGCAACCCATAATCCTGTGCGTATGGGGATTTCATTACGGCCTTGGTCGCGGCCGGATTAAAATTTAAAGGCGATGGGTTGTATTGGTAGAAAACAAATACCATGACCCCAACCAATAGGATAAAGAACTGCATGGGTATTTTTAGGCCCGCATTGAACAGGAGACCCAACTGGCTTTCCCTGACAGATTTACCGGATAAATATCGTTGTACTTGGCTTTGATCGGTACCAAAGTAAGCTAGGGCAAGAAAAAGCCCTCCGGTGATCCCGCTCCAAAAGGTGTACCTACTTTTTGTGTCAAGACTGAAGTCGAGAATATTTAGTTTATCACTTGCCCCTGCAATTTTAAGAGACTTCCCGAAAGTAATATCGGCGGGAAGATAGCCTAGAATGAAGAAAAAGGCAATGAACATTCCCGTCATGATGATGAACATTTGCTGTTTTTGGGTAACACTGACCGCATTTGTACCCCCGGACACGGTGTAGATTATGACCAAGATACCGATAATAATGTTCAGGGTGCGCAAATCCCATTCCAAGACTGCGGAGAGTATTATTGCGGGCGCAAAAATTGTAATGCCCGCGGAAAGCCCCCGTTGTATCAAAAATAAAATGGCCGTAAGGGTCCGCGTCTTTAAATCAAACCGTTCCTCCAAAAACTCATAGGCGGTAAACACCTTTAATTTATGGTAAATGGGAACAAAAATCAAACAGATGATGATCATTGCCAAGGGCAGTCCAAAATAAAACTGAACAAAGCCCATACCATCGTGGAATGCCTGTCCGGGCGTGGACAAAAAAGTGATTGCACTGGCCTGTGTTGCCATGACCGATAACCCAATGGTCCACCATTTAGCCTCGTTTCCGCCAAGGACGTAGGCATTTACATCCTTGCTTCCTTTGGTTTTCCATACGCCATAGCCCACAATGAAAAGCAATGTCCCGGCAAGAATGATCCAATCCAGTGTCCCCATATCAACTATATGCTGTCATCAAGTAATAGAAAATCAAAATATATAGGATATTAGATATAATAACCAGGGTATATTCTTTTTTCCAAATTAGCTTCTCGAACATTTTCATCCTTTAGTAACGTGTTCTTTAGTTAACTTCCCCTTGCCCAAGGATAATATATTGGCAAACAATCTGTAGGCTCCCGGAACACCTTCCGGCAATTCCCTAAAAAAACTGAGTCCTGTGTAAATATAATTGCCCTCTCCGTAGGGGGCAACCAAAAGGCTCCCTTCTTTTTCGGGCTCCCCTTCATCTTTCATGGAGAGTATTGGGGTAAATTCCTTTCCCCAAGAATCCGGAAAATAAAGTCCGCGTTCCTGTACCCAACCATCAAAATCCGTATTTGATATCTTATTTGGAAAATTTACCAATGCATGATCCTTGGCCAAAATCACAACAGATGAATTTTCATCGGTTATCCGATCATTGGATACATGTAGGTCATAAGGTGCTAAACCATCAAAAATTAAGCCATTTCTTCCAGCTGTATTATATTGTACAACCAAGTTTCCCCCATTTTTTACATAATCCAATAAAAAACGTTGTTTAAATTTAAGTTCATCCACAACATTGTAGGCCCTAATGCCAACCACTATCGCATCATATGCATCCAAACTACCGGCTTGGATGGTGTTGGGGTCTATGCGGTGCACTTTATAGCCTATTTGTTCCAGACTTTCGGGCACATTGTCCCCGGCCCCGATTATGTATCCAATATGCTCCCCTATTTTTTTAATGTTAAGGCGCACAACCTTGGTTTCAGAAGGGATCAGAACGGTTTGTTTTGGGACATGGTCGTAGTTTATTTCTACCAATTCCTGCGAATAAACCTGATTGTTTATGTTTATCAAAGGGGTTATTTTTCCCTCACTTTCATTTTCAGGTGGTGTCAATGTAAAAAGAACGGTACTTTCATCCCCTTTTTTTGTTATTGCAAAATCAATTTTTTCCGGGGATACTTTCCAACCGGTTGGAAGTTGTAAATTAACGGTTCCCGCAAGGTTGTTTTCCAGGGCCTTTACTTTTACAGGAATCTCTTTTGGTGCCGCACTGGCAAAAATCAATACTTTTTCTGCTATGCTTGTGGTGACTTGCGGCAGAACTTCAAAAGGCTGGTACAACTCTCCTTTGTCGGGCTTGGCAAAACGATTTACAACGGGTCTTTCAATGTATATGGTATATCCATTAAAATCTATTTCAAAGCGTGCCGTTAACGCCTGGGGTGTTTCAGGTTTTCCTACCAAATTTTTGTCATTTACCTCGTAAAGTCCCAAATTGCCTTTCCCTATCAGCCAATATGGGCTTGTGTAGGGCGTTGTTTTGGGAATTTCTACCATTAGGTCATACACCTGTTTTTTGTTTTGTACCAGTCCTGTATTTGGGGACAAATCATTTTTTGTGGGAGAAAACCTGATAGATTTAAGGAGTATGTTATAGCTGCTCCTATTGATGGCCTCAATATTTATTTTGATGGTACTGCCAGGGGTAGCGTAGGGTTCTGGCGAAGTCGCCTCCAGATATAGGCCGGAAGAAGCAGTTATAATATCCTGAAGCTCATCGGATTTAATGGTTTTCCAATGTTCATCGGTAACTTTTTGGAGCAATTTATAGGCCTCTACCAATTGGGGTATGTGTTTGGATGGGTTGGTGAAATCAAAATTATTTTCTATCCCATACAGAATTTTGCCAATGGCATCTCCGCCTTTTATGCGGGACCATGTTGTATTTATACCGTCGAAAAGGTTTGATTTATCCCCGGGCAAATCGCCTTTCAACAGTTCTAAGTATTCTTCTTCGCTGCCTCTGGTAGAGAGCCTGCCAAATCCTTGGGAACGGTGCTGACTACTGGCAAGTGCGGCAATTTCGTTATTGGAGATGCCTAGAATTGGGTAATAGGCCCCCACATTAAGATCCAACATATTGGATTTGTCCGTTTTTTCAAAATTTTCCTCACTTCCATAAAAAAACCAAGATGTATTGAAAAATAGGCGTTTGGGTTGCCAGACTTTGGTGGTCTTTTGCTGATCGGTGTACGCATTTGGGTCGTTTGCCAAATCAAAGGCCTCCATGCTCAACATGGCGGAAGAAGTATGGTGCCCGTGTGTGGATCCGGGAGATCGGTGATCAAATCTATTGATAATGATGTCGGGTTTTAAATTCCGTATCATCCCGACCACATCACCCAGTACGGCTTCTTTGTTCCATATTCGTAAGGTTTCGTCAGGATGTTTGGAATATCCAAAATCAATAGCCCTGCTAAAAAATTGTTCCCCACCGTCTATGCGTCTGGCAGCCAAAAGTTCTTGGGTCCGCAAGACGCCCAATAATTCCCTTAGTTCCGTGCCTATTAAATTTTGTCCCCCATCGCCCCTAGTCAATGATAGATATGCCGTTCTTGCCTTTATTTCATTGGAGAGGTAAGCAATTAGTCGGGTATTTTCGTCATCCGGATGGGCGGCAATATAAAGAGCGGTACCCAGAAAATTTAACTTTTCAATGGATGCGTATATTTCCACAGAGGATTTTTTTTTCGGTATTTGGGCAAGGGCAATGGTAGAGGCCATGAGTGTCCCCATAAATAATACCAGAAAATAGCGCATAGAGAATGATTTTAGTCGGTGTCCAAATATAGAAAGTTTAAAAGAGGGACGGCAATATTTAGAACTTCTTTAACAAACTAAGGAATTTCGGGACTTTCTACCCGTTCATCATAGGTATT
>JBGTBA010000072.1:0-21890 GCA_041749595.1 Flavobacteriaceae bacterium
TTGGTCTTTGCATTCAAAATAATCTTGTTGAAATTGACTATTAAGATACTGAAAATCAATAACTTAAACAGGTTTAAGACGTTGTTTTTCAACTAATTGAACTTGTTTTTTTATCTTATTTTCAACCCTTGATTCGCATAAATCAGTAAAGCTGGAGAGTGCAAAGTCCGGATTGGGAAATGGCTTTTAAAGTTTTTGCTTTATTGATTTAAAACACTAGTAATTTACAGCAGGGCAGTGGCAATCCAAACGTTTCTCTGTCTGACCGAAGTCGTATCCAAGGGTAATTTGATGAAAGCCGCCATTATCAAAGCGGATATCGCCGGATTGGTAGGAATAATTATAGGAAACCAAAAAATTCTTATAGTTCACTCCTACAATCGGGGTAAATAACTGTAATCGCTGTTCGCCAAAGTTTCCATTGGTAAGAAACTGTGCCCCATCAAAACTTCTGCGATACGAAAGTCCGGCCCAAACTTTTCCAAAATCCACGTCTCGGTAAACTTTGGCGTTGAGGTCTATGGTTTTTTCCTCGGTAAATTCGGTAAGTTGCAACAATACGGAAGGTTCTACCTGCCATACACTGCGACCAAATACATAGCCCACAGAGAAAAGGTATCTTCGCAGATTATCAAATTCTTGGGCCGAATAGAGGTCCCGGCCACTTCCCAACGCATTTAGTACCGCAGTATGGGCATAAAATTCCAAGAAATTATATGACATCCCAAAATCGACATTAAAGTACCCAACCGTATTTTTCACCCCAGTTATGATAGGATCCGGGATAACCGAGCGAAACTCCGTTTCGTCCAAACTACTGAGAATACCACCTACACTTAAACCAAATGAGAGCTGGTTTAAACTGCGAAAATCGCCTCTCAATTTTAAATGGTGCGCATAGGTAACCTTTAACCCTGTTTGGGAATGGTACCCATTTGCATCGTTGAAAAGGATTGCCCCGACACCGCTATTGGTCTCCTTTATTCTAAAATGTGCATTTAAGGTCTGTAGGTTGGGTGCCTCATCCACGTTGAACCATTGCTTCCTGGCTGTCATCCTAATTTTACCGCCCTCGCCAATCCCTGCCATAGATGGATATACCAAATAGTAATTGTCGGCCAAATAATCAAAATATACAGGGATTCCTTCCTGTGCCGCCAATTTGGCCCCATAAGAAAGGAATAAAAGTAAAATCAGTATTTTGTTTTTCATCTAAGGAATAGGGCTGTACGCTTTTGTTAATTGTCAAATATATTGTATAACGGGCGAAATACAACATTATTATATGTAGGACAAGTAGCAAATCCTTTGTATTTTTGTAAAAAACAAGACGATGCAAAAAGAGTATTCCATCACCTTAGTCCCAACGAACAACCCGGCGATCCTAAAATTTGAGACCAACCAGTTCATTGTTAAACATAACAGCTACGAGTTTAAAAATATAGATGATGCCAAAAATTCCCCACTGGCACAACAATTGTTCTATTTGCCCTTTATTAAAACGGTTTATGTCTCTGGGAACTTTATTGCCCTGGAGCGTTATGATATTGTGGCCTGGGAAGATGTACAGGATGAGGTGGCCCAACAGTTGGTTGAGTATTTAAATGCCGGCGAACCCGTAGTGATCGAGGATGGTGCCGCCAAAAAGAATCCGGTTACCGTCTATGCCGAAGTAACGCCAAACCCTGTGGTAATGAAATTTGTGACCAACAAAAAATTGGTCGTCACCGGTTTTGAATATAAAAACATAGACGAAGCCAAGGATTCAGCACTTGCTGCCCGGCTTTTTCAACTTCCTTTTGTTAAGGAGGTGTTTATCGATGAAAATTATGTGTCCATCAATAAATACAACGTAGCTGAATGGGATGATGTGGTCCATGAAGTTAGGGAACTTATCCGGGATTTTGTAAACGAAGGCAAAGAGGTGGTATCTGCCAACGGCGTTTCGCAAAAACAGGAGCAAACGCCCCTAATGAAACTACAGGATGAAAATTTGGACGAAACGTCCAAACAAATTATCGATATATTGGAAGAATATGTTAAACCGGCCGTTGCAAGCGATGGAGGAAATATAATGTTCAAATCCTATGAAGAAAATACCAAAACCGTAAACGTTATTTTACAGGGCGCGTGCAGTGGTTGCCCGTCTTCCACGTTTACATTAAAAAATGGAATAGAAAATATGCTAAAGAACATGATGGGCGATAAGGTAAGGGAAGTGGTGGCACTAAACGGATGATTTTACCGCCTAATTTTACCTTTAGCGATTAATTCACTATTTTTATAAAAATCTAAAAAAACTATTTTATGGCTATTTTAAAAGTAATCGAAGTTTTGGCAAATTCTGACAGTAGTTGGGAAGATGCCACAAAAAAAGCGGTATCCCAAGCAGCTAAGACCGTAAAGAACATCCGTTCGGTATATGTACAAGAACAAAGTGCGGTAGTTGAGGATGGCGAAGTAAAGGAATTTCGCGTGAACGTAAAGATCACCTTTGAAATAAGGTAATACCGTGCCCTCACAATTTACACATCGGCGTCTTTTAAAGACGCCTTTTTTGCCTTAATTTCCATCTTTTTTATCCAGTTATGAACTATCCAGGACTTTCAACTTTATTTATATTCACTTTATTTATAAGTTGCGCCCAAGAACCAAAGACCATGACCCATAAATATAGTAATAACCTTGTTCATGAGACCAGTCCGTACCTTTTGCAGCACGCACATAATCCTGTTAACTGGGAAGCTTGGAATCCCAGTGTGCTGGAAAGGGCAAAAAATGAAAATAAATTACTGCTCATAAGTATTGGATATGCCGCATGCCATTGGTGCCACGTTATGGAACAGGAATGCTTTGAAGATGAAGAGGTCGCAAATACCATGAACAAAAATTTCATCAGTATTAAAATAGATAGGGAAGAAAGGCCGGATATAGACCATATCTATATGGATGCGCTACAAATGATGACCGGAAGCGGGGGTTGGCCATTAAACGTGGTTGCCCTGCCAGATGGCCGCCCATTCTGGGGCGCCACATACGTAAAAAAAGAGGATTGGATAAGCGTACTCAATCAAATTTCAACCCTATACCAAAAAAACCCGGATAAGGTAGTGGAATACGCCCAAAATTTGGCCGAAGGCATAAAATCCATCAACTTGGTGGAAAATAAAAAGGAAGCCACGGTAATGCCATTGGCAGAATTGGATAAGGCAGTTAAAAAGTGGTCCTCTGGCTTTGACCAAGTTTTTGGGGGCAATAAACGTGCCCCGAAATTCATGATGCCCAACAATCTGGAATTTCTGTTGCACTATGCCACCTCAAGAAAGGATGCCAAAGTAATGGACTACGTAAACACAACATTGACAAAAATGGCCTATGGCGGAATTTACGACCATGTGGGCGGTGGGTTTTCCCGGTATTCGGTAGATGCCAAATGGCATGTGCCCCATTTCGAAAAAATGCTCTATGACAATGGCCAACTCATAAGCCTATATTCCCATGCTTATGCCGTTACCAAAAATGAACTGTACAGAAAAGTGGCCGAGGAAACCATTTCATTTGTTGTCAGGGAATTGATGGACGCAGAATATGCCTTCTTTTCCTCGTTGGATGCCGACAGCCTCAACAAACAGGGTACACTGGAGGAAGGAGCCTACTACGTTTGGACGGAAAGCGAATTAAAGGGGCTTTTGGGAACGGATTTCACAGTGTTTAAAGACTACTTCAACATCAATGGCTATGGCCTTTGGGAACATGGAAATTATGTGCTGATCAGGAATCTATCCGATCAAGAAATAATTAAAAAAAACAACATTAACATAGATAAGCTACAAACCATCATTACCAACTCCAAGGAAGTACTTTATAAAGAACGGAATAAAAGAAGTAAACCGAGATTAGACGACAAAATACTGACTTCCTGGAATGGGCTAATGCTCAAAGGCCTAGTGGATGCCTACAAATATCTCGGCAACGAAGAATACCTGAATATGGCCTTAAAGAACGTCGATTTCATTGAAAAAAAACTTACAAAAGAAGATGGTTCCCTTTTCCGAAACCATAAAAACGGGAAAAGCACCTTAAATGCGTATTTGGAAGATTATGCTGCCGTCATTGATGCCTATATCAGTCTGTACGAAGCTAGTTTTGATGAAAAATGGTTGTGGCGCTCTAAAGAATTGATGGACCATTGTTTGGAGAACTTCTTTGATGATGAAAGTAAATTGTTCTTCTTTACTTCCAAAAAAGATGATTTTGTCATCCGAAGGACCATTGAAACCAATGACAACGTAATATCGTCCTCCAATTCCATAATGTCCAAAAACCTTTTTAAATTATCCCGGTTTTTTATAGAAGATGAAAAGTATGAGTCCTTTTCCCTAAAAATGCTCGGGAACGTGCAAGATAACTTTGATGAAAATGCCCAAAGCTATGCCAACTGGTTGCACAACGTACTTTACAACAACCTTGACTTTTTTGAAGTGGCCATTGTGGGCAGCGATTATATGGGAATAGGCAGGGAAATCAATTCCCATTACCTGCCCAATTCCATAACCGCAGGCACCCGAAAAGACAGTGATATCTCTTTGTTACAAGGTCGTTTTGATGCCGAAAACACACTTATCTATGTTTGTTTGCAGGGATCCTGCAAGTTGCCGGAAACGGAAACCGAAATTGTACTTTCCAAAATGCAAAAGGGATATTAACACTAGTTTAGTGGTTTTCCCTTGACACACAACCCTATTTTCCGTTGTTTTGCAGCTAAAAAACAGGGATGCAAAAATTTACTGATTACCAGGAACATATAGACAGGGCCATAACTTGGGGATGGGAGATCTTGCCCAACGTGGTCACGGCCATCATTATCTTCTTTGTAGGCCTGTGGGTCGTTAGGTTCATTAATAGTCTGGTTCGCAAATTTTTTAAAAAAACGGATTATGATATAACCCTTGAGACTTTTTTGCAAAACTTTATCAGTGCAGCATTAAAAGTAGTGTTATTTGTACTCGTAGTTACCCAATTAGGGGTAAAATCCTCATCTTTGGTGGCCATAATAGGTGCTGCCGGTCTTGCCATAGGGTTGGCACTCCAAGGGTCTTTGGCCAATTTTGCGGGGGGCGTGCTTATCTTACTTTTCAAACCGTTTAAAGTAGGTGATTTTATCTCTGCCCAAGGCGTGGACGGCACCGTAAGGGAGATCACGATTTTTACTACCAAGTTAAGCACTTTTGGAAACCAAATAGCGATTGTGCCCAACGGGCAATTATCAAACAGCAACATCATAAATTACAATGCAGAAGATACCAGAAGGGACAAAATTACGGTTGGCATAGGCTATGGTTCCAATATAAAACTGGCAAAGGAACTTTTATTGCAGATCTGCAACGGACACGATGCTATTCTTAAAGAACCAGTACCCGAGGTTTTTGTGGAAGCTTTGGGCGACAGTTCCGTAGATCTGCAATTGCGCTTTTGGGCCAAAAATGAAAATTTTTGGCCGGCCCACTTTTACGTATTGGAAGAACTTAAATACAGGTTTGATGCCGAGGGCATTGAAATACCTTTCCCACAGAGGGTTGTCCATACCAAGTAATTGCGAAAGAGCTGATTTTTAAGGACTTTTCTTATACCGTTAGTGTCATTTGTTCTGTTGCAGCATAAAATCCTTAAGATAGTACGGCTCAAAATAAGCTAAATCTTCAAAATCCTTTGTACTATATTTTTTGTACGATAACAGGCACATTTCCTTTGCGGATGGAAGTATCGAAGTATCGAAAATAAAATTTGAAGTTTTGAGGATATCCCTGCATTTTTCGGCTCCACTGCCCACAATATGCACTTGTCTCTCCCCTACTAATTCTATGAAGGACCCCATATCTATAATTTCGGCCTTGGTTTCCCTGATCCTATTATAAGCAGCATCGAAAACGGCGGAATACACCTCCATTCTTCTCGCATCCAAAACAGGAACGATAAGCTCTTTGCTTCCTGCTTTTACTTGATGTGCCATACTTTCCAAAGTAGGTACTGAAATCAAGGGAATATCCAATGAGAAACAAAGTCCTTTGGCCGCAGACACCCCAATTCTCAGGCCGGTATAAGATCCAGGGCCTTTGCTTACGGCAACGGCATCGATGCCACCCAAGGGAATTGAAACTTCTTCCAAGGCTTCCCTTATAAAATTATGCAACTGTTCGGAATGGGAATACGCATTACTGTTGCGCTCTTTTAGCACAAGGGATCTACCATTCCTTGCAATGCTTACCGAACAGTTTGTGGTGGCTGTTTCCAAATTTAAAATCGTGGCCATAAGGATACAAATTTAGCCCTAAAAAAGGGAAGATGCACCGCAAGACCTACGAGATTTTAAAAACCTTGCAGATCCAAATGCTTGCAGTCCCCAAACTTTTACCTTTCAAACCTTTTCCGTTCAAAACTATTTTAGATCAATTGGGATACCAAAGTAAAACTCCAACACTTTAAGTCTAAAAATATAATCATATTTAGTGCGGACCACATCTGCGGCGGCATTGTCTACCCTGGATTGTGCCTGGCTGTAGTCAAAAGCGTTCATCAACCCAACGTTATACCGCTCCTTTGCATATTCATAGGCCAATTGTCTGGCTTCCAAGGTCTTTTCTGCTGCTTGATAGGACTTAAAAGATCCGTTGACATCAACATATGCCTGATTTACGTTGGTTTCCAAAGTCTGCTTGTCCTGCTCTAGTTGAAGCTTGGCCTTTTCTACACTGATTTTGGATCGTTTAATGCCATTTCTGAGGCTAAACCCGGTAAAAATGGGTATGTTAAGCTGTGCCCCGTATGAGATTCCGTCATTGATGTACAATTGATCCTTAAAAGAAATCAACCTACCCGTTAATCGGTCAAAATTCTGATCGGAATATCTGGTATTATAGTTAAAAAACCCACTTAGGGTAGGGTACTTGGCACCTTTGGAGATTTGAAGGTCCTTAAGCGCCAACTCCACGTTAGATTCCGAAAATTTAATATCGTATCGAAAGGTCAGTGCTTTATTAAAAATGTCCCTTGGCGAATTATTTAAAATATCCGAGGGCGGGATCTGGAATTCTTCTTGGGCTATTTCAAAGTTTTCATAATCCGTGATCTGCAGCAATTGTGCCAAGCTGATGCGGGAAATCAATATGGCATTTTCCGCATTTACGATCTGCTGCTCCTGAGTGGCAGCCGTAGCCTCGATCTCTAACAGATCTCCACGGGGATTTACACCCGATTCCACCAATTCCTTTGTACGTTTTAAATCCTGCACGGTGACCGCATATTGGGCTTGAAATACCTTTAAGGATTCCTTATTGGATAAAATCTGGAGATAACCATTGGCCACGTTCAGGCGGATGTCATCTTTTAAGTTCTCCAAACGGTATTGATTGGCCATCGCATTCAATTTGGCACGATTCAACCTGTGCAAATTTCTAAGTCCATCGAACAAGGTCAAAGAAGAGGTAAGGTTGCCGGAAGCAGATAAAATAGTGCTCGAGGCAAGGCTGTTCGTAGTTGGGTCCAAAACAAGTCCCGTACTGTTGGTTATATTGGTACTACCGCTAAGATCGGGCAGCATGGCCCCTAGGGCATCGGACTTATCGATTCTGGCATTTTCAAGATCCAATTCAAATTGTGCAATACTCAGGTTATTCTCTACGGCGTAATGCACACATTCCTCCAAAGTCCATTTTTTTTGTTGGGCGGATGCTATTCCTATGGAGCAAAACAACAGCAGTATGGATATTCTAAAATTCATAAGTTTATATTTATTATTTCTACCTTGACCAATACAAGTTTTTTTCAATGGTCATATGTAACACGCTTATTATGATTAATTGATGGAAAAAATGCTTATAACCGCATTTTTCCCGGTCATTTTTAATTGTTTTTTCAATGTCTGGGTTTCACCTATTACTTGCCTTCCTCCTCAATTCCTTTTTTGATGGGCTCTGTCTTGTTCCATACCTTCACATTATCCTCTTTTGTTATCCCTGATACGATCTCTACGTTCACTCCATCTGAAATACCTATTTCCACATCCTTACGTTCAAATTTTTGATCTCCGACAGCTATTTCCACATAGGGCTTATCCGTAGTCTTGTCAAACTGCAACAAAGCTTCGGGAATAACCATAACACTGTCTTTTCTCTCCAGGACAAGGGAAGCGTTGGCACTATATCCGGCCCTTATGAGTACATCGTCCTCAACGGCCACATCTCCTTCTATTTTAAATTGGACCGCTCCGGATTCCTCAACACCCTTTGGTGCAATGAACTTTAATTTTGCCTCGAATTCTTTTTTCTGTATGGCTCCCAAACTTATTTTTAATGGCATTCCCAATTCCAGTTTTCCCACTTCTCCCTCATCGACTTTTCCTTCAAAAATCATTTTGCCCAAATCGGCAATGGTAGCAATGGTGGTGCCATCGTTAAAGTTGTTGCTCTGTATCACCTGATCGCCCTCTTTTACTGGGATTTCCAAAATGGTGCCGGAAACGGTGGCCCTGATATTGGTGTTGGCGGTAGCTGCCCCCCCGGAAGAACCTACACGGATGATCTGGTAATCGGACTGCGAATTCTGTAGTTCTTGTTGAGCCTGATCATATTGTAACTGAATCGTGTTAAATGCTTGGCTAGAGATGACCCCTTTGTCAAAAAGTGCCTTGTTGCGGTCATACTCTATCTTGGTGTTTCCCAGGGCCAATTGGGCATTTCTGACCCTGCCACTGGCCTGGTTCAGGGATTGTTCATTGGGAACTACCTTAACTTTTGCGATCAGATCTCCTGCTTTGACCTTTACCCCTTCTTCCAAATAGATTTTATCGATGATACCTGAAATCTGGGGCTTTATCTCTACCTCATCTTGAGGAATTACTTTTCCTGTGGCCACGGTTTTCTTTTCCACATTGGATATGAAAGGTTTTTGGGTATCATAAGTAATGGCCGATTTACTATTGGATTTCACAAAAAAGGCCGCTGCCCATATTGCTCCTAGGACTAAAACCCCTATTACTGCGTATTTTAAAATTTTATTCATTTTTTTGTTTTAGTATTTGTTAATGGCTTGGTTTATTCTTCTCTTAATGCATCTATGGGTTTTATGCTAACGGCCCGTTGTGCGGGGATTAACCCGATTAAGGTTCCCAGGACCACCATTATGAGCAAAGCTCCCAATACATACGGAATAGGGACGGTAGGATTTGTATAAGGGAAATCTATATCTTTCGTAAAGGTGTTTATTGCACTAAGTACCCCTGCGCCCAGAATAATTCCCATAATCCCGGCGATCATGGTTAAAAAAACAGACTCCAAAATAATCTGTGCCCTGACCTCCCTTGGCGTTGCGCCCAACGCTCTGCGAACACCAAGTTCTTTGGTGCGTTCTTTTACCGAGATCAATAATATGTTACCTATGCCTATTACACCGGCCAAAATAGTGGCAATGCCCACCACCAGGGATAAAAAAGTCATTCCGTTGGCAAAGCCCTTGATCTTATTGAATATTTCACCTAGGTTAAAAGATCCAAAGGCCCTTTCATCTTTGGGGTTTACATGATGGATGCTTTTTAAAATTGATTTTACATTCTCCTCTACCTTTAATACGTCGGCATCATCATAAGCCGCAATGGTGAGCCAACCTACATTTTCTCCCGTGTTATATAATTTTTTGTAGGTGGTAAAGGGTATGTAAATATCGCTATCGCTTTCAAAGCCACCTCCGGGAGTGAATTTATGTACCCCAACTACCTGAAAATAGATATTGTCTATCCGAATATAGCCCCCTATGGGATTCTCCTCCTTTTCAAACAGTTCCTTTTGGGTACGCTCACCGATGACACATACTTTTCTGGCCTGTTCTATGTCTTCATCATTAACGAACCTCCCCCCATCATAAATTTTCTTGGTTGCTATTTTTGTATAGACCGGATAGTCCCCATATACAGCGTAGTTGCCTGTTTTATCGCCTCTGACGATTGTTCCCGGCGCATCGCCAAAAACACCCCTTACGTTTCTCGGGGCTATGTACTGTATTTCGGGAATCCTATTTTCCAACACTTGGAGATCCCCCAATTTTAACTGCAATTGTCGTCCTGTTTTATAGCCTTCATAGGGCATACTTGTAGCTTGTGCCCATGCGAACATACTGTTCATGGCAACCGTTTCAAATTGTTTCTCAAAGCCATGGTCCAATCCTTTGGCTGCCCCGGCAAGGGCGATATAGATAAAAATGCCCCACAATACCCCAATAACGGTAATGATGGTCCTGGTCTTGTTCTTGCTGATGGAACCATAAATCTCCTGCCACGTATTTCTATCAAATATAAATCGCATATTACTCGTCCCTTAGTGCTACAATTGGTTTTATTTCGGCTGCCCTTTTTGCAGGAATATATCCGGCAATTGCACCAAAAACTATTAGTACAAGCGTTGCAAAAATGGCCATTGTTGTATTGATATAGGGATTGGTTATAAAATAATCCTTTAGTTTTTCTCCCAAAGAACTCAATATAGCCACCCCAATGAACATCCCTACAAACCCCGATATGGTGGTAATGAATATGGACTCTAACAATATGGTACCAATGACTGCCTTTGGGGTGGCTCCAAGGGCCTTGCGAATACCCAACTCCTTGGTACGTTCCTTTACCACGAACACCATAATGTTGCTGATCCCGATAATTCCTGCTATGATCGTCCCAAAGGCAACAAAGGCAACGATGATCTGTAATACCCTTGCAAATTGTTGGTTCTGTTTTAATTGATCTGCCACGTTCCGGATAAACAATGCGCCTATGTCCTCAGGACTGATATTCTTTTTGTCCCGAAGGAACCTATCCAAACTTCTATCGAAGGCCATGGCACCCACATAACCTATCTCAGGTTTAAAACCAATGACTATCTCGTCTATCTTATCCGTGTTTTTTTCTATGAGCTGGCGAGTGGTATATGGAATAAAGATGACCCGTTCCTCATTGTCTCCCCCATCATCCTGGTAAACACCAATAACCTTAAAAGAACTTCCCGCCACATCTATATATTCCCCCAGAGCATTATTTGGCCCGAACAAATCGAGCTCCACCAATCTCCCAATAACCGCATATTTGGTCCGTTCCTTAATATCCAGATCATTAAGATACCTGCCCTTCATTATAATGGTTTTCTCACTGAACTGATGTCCCGGAGAAACACCTCTTGTGGTATAATTGTTCGATTCATTATTGTACTTCACTAAAGCACTTCGGGTTATTCTGGGCGTTATGTATTCCAAAAACAAAGGGAAATTCTTTTCCATGTCGGCAAGGTCATCGTTTTTAAACTCGATCTGCCTACCAGATTTATAGCCTTTATAAGGCACGGTAGTCCTTCCAGGAAAAATATAGAATACATTGGTGGCATCTTCACCAAAAAAATCATCGAACGTATTAATCAATCCATTTCCAAAACCAAAAAGAACCACAAAAATAAGGATACCAATTGCCACGGTAAACCCGGACAAAAAGGTCCTCAATTTGTTCTTCCCGATAGTTTCAAAAATTTCCTTCCAATTGTCCCTGCTAAACATATATGGAGGCCCTTACCTGTTCTACCATTTTATCTTCTATGATAACCCCATCCTTTAAGTGCACGATACGTTTGCACATATTGGCAATGTCCGGTTCGTGGGTGACGATCAAAATAGTGTTCCCCTGATCGTTTATCTTTTGGATAAGGTCCATGACCTCATAAGAAGTTGTGCTGTCCAGGGCGCCCGTAGGCTCATCGGCCAACAATACTTTTGGCTCCGCGGCCATGGCACGGGCAATCGCTACCCGCTGTTTCTGTCCGCCAGAAAGTTCGCTTGGCAAATGAGTAGCCCATTCCTTAAGGCCCACCTGTTCCAAATATTTCATGGCCTTTTGCTCCCTTTCCTTTCGGGGCACTTTTTGGTAATACAAGGGCAATGCCACATTTTCCATGGCGTTTTTATAATTGATAAGGTTAAAGGACTGAAAAACGAATCCCAAGAATTTGTTCCTGTAGTTTGCAGCCTTGGTCTCGTTCAGGTTTTTAATGGGAACCCCATCCAAGGTATATGTACCTTCATCCAACTCATCCAACATTCCCAAGATATTAAGTAAGGTAGATTTTCCCGAACCTGATGAACCCATAATGGCGACCAGTTCCCCTTCTTTTACCGAGAAATTTATGCCTTTGAGCACATGAAGGGAATTGCTTCCCATTTTATAGGATTTATGAAGATTCTTTATCTCTATCATGTTGCGTTGGTTAATTGGAATTAAGATTTCCCGAATAGGACTGGAAAGTTGCTAAATTGTTACAATATAAAGTCTAAATCTTTTGTTAAATAAATAGTTAGGAGGCCAAAGGATCTGGTTTCGCTTCGTTCCAAACCTTAATATTGTCCTCTGCGCCAACACCGGAAAGTACCTGCACGTATATCCCATCGCTCAATCCAAGTTCTACGTCCTTCCGTTCAAATTGCCGGTCCTTTGTTGCTATTTCCACAAACGGTTTATTGGTTTTGGCATCAAACTGCACCAGTCCTTCTTTTATAGACAGCACATTATCGGCCCTTCCCAAAATAATAGAGGCATTGGCACTTAAACCCGCTCTGATAAAAATGGAGTCCTTTCTTTTTAAGGTGCCTTTTATTTCAAACTGTATGGCACCATTCTCTGTTTTTCCCTTGGGTGCTATATAATCCAAAACGGCATCAAAAACCACATTTTCAATAGCACCCACCGTAATCTCCAAAGGCAGGCCTTCTTTTATTTTACCTACCTCGGATTCATCTACCTTTCCTTCAAAAATCATTTTGTTTACATCGGCTATGGCGGCAATGGTGGTGCCTTCATTAAAATTATTGCTCTCTATGACCTGATTTCCAACTTCAACAGGAACATCCAACACCATGCCGCTCACCGTAGCCCTTATCAAAGTATTTGCCGTATTCCCATAGCCGGCCGTTGTTCCCGTATTTACGATGTCGTACCTTTTGCTGGCTGCAACATAGGTCTGCCTGGCCTGGTCGTACGTCACTTGTGCCCTTTCCAAATCAACCTTGGATATGACCCCTTTACCGAAAAGCCCCTTTTGCCGATCCAAGTTTCGCAGTTGGTCATTTAACGCAATTTTTGCGGCGTCTATGTTGTTTTTGGCATCATTCAAGGCATTTAAATTGGGGACAATCTTTATTTTGGCCAGTAAATCGCCCGATTTTACAATATCGCCACCCTCGACATAAATTTCTTCGATGACCCCGGAAATATTTGGTTTTATAAGCACCTCTTCCAACGGAAGAATACTACCGGTTGCCACTGTTTTTTTGATGATGGACATAATGTCCGGTTTTTCGGTTTTATAGACCACTGGATCCTGGGCATTTTTTTTATAGAGGTAGTACATGGAGCCTCCAAAAGAAAGTACTATAAGCAACAGAATGATTCGGGTTACTGACTTTTTCATTTTCTTGATCGATTTGATGGATTTATGATTTGTACTGTTCTAAATTTTATGCCATTGAACGCGCTCATTCTGCACGAAGGGCATCTATGGGCCGCACTTTAATGGCACTATTCGCCGGAATAAATCCGGCCAATAAACCAGAAACAATAAGAATAAATAGAGCTGCCGACACAACCCCCAAACTTACACTCGGATTCAGGAACATGTCAACGGGTCCATTTAGTTCCAGTAAGGTGTTGATGCCGTAGATAAAAAGGGCGCCAAACGTAATTCCCAACATCCCAGAGATGATGGTGAGAAATAGCGATTCCATTAGAATTTGTTTCTTTATTGACCATGGATTTTCTCCCAAGGCCCTGCGGATACCTATTTCCTTGGTCCTTTCCTTGACCACAATCAGCATAATATTACTAACCCCTATAATGCCCGATAAGAGGACCAAAATACCAACAAAATAGGCAATAAACCGCATAGCCCCAAATAAGCTCTGTACCCTATTGAACTGTTCGTACAAATCAAAATACCCAACAGCGCGCTGGTCCTCGGGATGTATTTTTCTATGTTTTTTTACGATGTTTATAATTTGCTCTTTACGATCCGTTATGGAGGAGCCATCATTGGCGGTAATGGCCATCCACCCTACATCACCCCCCCTATTAAAGGCTTGGGAAAACGAAGTGAACGGAACATAAATTTCCTTTTGTGCTTCCTCCCCATTACCATCATTGCTTTTCTTTTTGTAGGTCCCCACAACCATGAAATTTACGCCTTGAATTTTTATGTAGGTCCCCAATACATGTTCGTCCTGGTCGTAAAGACTGGATTTAACGCCCTCCCCTATAATCGCTGTTTTCCGTTTTTCTTTAATGTCCGAATAATTTAGAAAACGCCCGGAGGTAATGGTCATGGGGTCTTGGTTGATGATCTCCGGATAATCTCCATAGACATTAAAAGCTCCCGTTTCAATTCCCCTGACCACATTGTTGGCTCCCCCAAAACCGCCCAGTTGATTTCTGGGGGAAATAAACCGTAAATTGGGAACATTGTCCTTTATGGCCTGCACATCCTCTAATTTAAAGGTGAAACTCCGTCTTTCGGGGAGTCCCATGTAGGCCTTGGTGGTGTTTCTGGTCCATATAAACATGGTGTTTGTGGCAATATCCCCAAAATCTTGTTTTATCCCGTTTTCCAAGCCCTTACCGGCCGCAAGCAAAATGATAAGGATCAATATGCCCCAAAAAACACCAAATGCCGTAAGGAGTGTCCTAAACCAATTACTGGTTAGCACTTCCAGAATTTCCTTCCAACGGTCTTTATTGAACATCTCCTTCTCCTTGTTGATTGTGGGTTAAGGGTTGGAAAAATTGGCTCCCGCCAATTACCCTTGTCGTTTGTTTTTTATTCATCCCTCAAAGCATCTATGGTATGTATATTGGCCGCCCGATACGCCGGGAAAAAACCTGCAACTGCACCGGCAACCATTAAAAGCAGCACCGTGGCCAGAGCCACGTTAAAATTTACGGATGGATTAAGAATATAGTCCACCTCAATGTGCGGTCCTACCAATTCCAATAAACCCATACTAAAAATGAGGCCTGCAAACCCCGAAATAGCGGTAACAAAAACCGCTTCATGCAAGACCATCCCTATGATGTTCCAAGGTCTGGCTCCCAATGCCTTTCTAATCCCTATTTCCCTGGTCCTTTCCTTAACCACAATAAGCATTATATTGCTTACTCCCACTACCCCGGCCATAATCGTACAAATACCCACAAACCAAAAGAACAATTGAATACCCCCTGTAAGTGCCAGGAAACGCTTGACCTCCTCCAGTGTGTTGAAAACGTTTATGGCACTGGTATCGTCCGGAGCTACCGTATGCGCTTCTTTTAAATAGGTTTTCAGGTTTTCGGTAAACTTGACGGATTCTGCGAGTGCCTGATCAAAAGATGTATTGGGCTTAAGGGTATAGGATATATTATCGATCTTATCCGAACCATTGAATACCCTTTGAGCCGTGGTGATAGGGATAAAAATGCGATCTTCCTCGCGCTCGCCGCCCGCATCCCCATAAACCCCCACTATTCTGAATTTCATTCCGGAAATATCCAAGAATTCATTCAAGGGGTTTTCATTGTTATTGAATATCTCCCGTTTTATCTTATTGCTTATAAGTGCCACTTTAGCCACATTTTGATCGTCGGAATAATTGATAAATCTCCCTTGGGATATAAAATCGTTTTCTATAAACTGATACCCCGAGGAAACCCCTTGCACGCTATACCCTAACGATTCCTTTTTATAGTTTACAGATGCATCGCGCACGCGCAGAACAGCCGACTGATGGTCTATTTGATTGAAAAATTGAGCTTCCGCATAATCGTAATTGCCATTTCGCAGTTGTATTTGTCTCCCTGGATTAAGTCCTTTGTATTCTTTTGTCGTCACCTGGGTCCATACCCAAACCTTGTTACTGGCATCGGCTTCGAACTCTTTGGCGATTCCATTTTGCATTCCCTGACCAAAACCCAATAGAATTACCAGGATAAAAATACCCGATGCCACGGAAAGACCGGTTAGGAAAGTGCGTAATTTATTTTTTCGGATGGTGTCAAAAATCTCCTGCCATCGCTCAATATCGAACATAATCTGTAAAAAGTGGGTTTTTAACGTAATTGACAGTACTCTTTTTAAGAGACTACCGCAAACCAAAAATGTTACAGGAAATTATGTTAAAATAAAAGGATGATATGGGGCACTAAGCACTTTTTGACTTAAACACAAAATAGAAAAGGACTGCAATAAGTAGATAAGGAATGGCCATTAAGTAAACGATTCCGTTATTTACCCCCTCGGCGGCGGCGTTGTTTCCTTCACTTTCCAAAACCGCACGGCACATGGCACACTGAGCTTCCAGTTCCTGAATAAAAAAAAAACCAAGTACAATAGTTAGAAAGAAAATCTTTTTAATTTGCCGAAATCCGAAGCCTGTACACATGGAATTTCTTTCTTTTAGTGTTGATAATAAGGTGAGATCATAAGATATACCACGACTCCCGTAACCGCGACATACAACCATATCGGAAAAGTGGTTTTTGCCAGTTTGCGATGTGCCGTAAAATCCTGCAGGTAGGCCTTGGCATATGTCTTTAGCACCAAAGGTATTATGGCTATGGAAAGGATGATATGGGAAATTAAAATAACATAATACACATATTTTATAGCCCCTTTACCTTGGAAAACCGCAGGATCCGAGGTCATGTGATAGGCAATGTACATCAACAAGAAAACCAATGACAGGGCAATGCAGGTTGTCATTATTTTCTGGTGCAGCGCCCTTTTCCCGTTTTTAATGGCCCATACGGCAATGATCAATAATACCGCTGTAAGTCCATTGATGGAAGCATAAATGGGCGGCAAGAAACCAAGTGGTTTTGCATTGGGTATTTTTACGCCAAATAAAATAGCGACCACAATAGGCACCAAGATGGATGTCAGAGTTATGATTTTATTGAATTTCCGTTCCTTTAGGTCTATAGTTCCCATTTTATTCGTTCAATAATTTAGCGATATCCGCTTTAAGTATGGTGATCTGCTGCTGCTCTCCTTCCGGATTTGTTCCCTGCCTTTCTGATATGGTGCCTTTGTAATAGATGATTGGGTTGCCAAATTGATCTACTCTGGAACGGATATATCCTTTCTTATCCACAAGGGCGAACATACCGGAATGTTCAAAACCCCCGGGAACGTCTGGCATTATGGCCGTATAAAAATTAAATCCCTTATAGGCCAAATCGTATATTTTTTCTTGATCGCCTGTCATTAGGTTCCAATCCATATTGGTTATGCCATAATGTTCGGCGTATTCTTTCAAGACGGTGGGCGTATCATATTCCGGGTTGATGGTAAAGGATGCCACACCGAAATTTTCAAAATCCTTAAATTCGTTCTGTACCTCTACAAGGTTTTTGTTCATTAAAGGGCAAATGCTTGGGCATGTTGTAAAGAAAAATTCAACCACGTATACCTTTCCCTTATAGTCCTTGTCCGTAACCAATAAACTATCTTGATTTATAAAAGCAAAGGGGGGCACTTTTCGTTTTCCCTTATCCGTAAGGATATAAGCAAGTTTGCCTTCATTATCCGTTCTGTTCAAACGATCGTTCTCTACCACTGTGCCGTCCGTGATGCGGCCTATTATCTTTGGTATAAATAGCAGTCCAAAGACCAAGATTACCAAAGAAACCCATATATAGGCGTATTTATTTTTTTTCATTGCCCCTATCGCTGTTCTTTTTTAAGGCCATTCTATATTCGGCCAAAATAATTTTAACGTCGTCTTCCATTTTATTGTTCAAATCAGCGACCACGCTGGTCTTAAAACCATATTTTACACCCTCGTCCCCATCGCTGTCCCTCCCTCTAAGGCTTTTATCCTTATCAATTATAAAAACATAGGGCGTACTTAAGTCTTTGTCCAGAGACAGATTGGTTTTTAGACTATTGAAGAGTTGCTTTATTTCTCCCTCATCTCCAAAAGCAAAGTTCCATTTTTCCGTATTCCCCAAACGCCCCAACTCTTTCTTTAGCCCAGCAGCCATGATTTCAGAACCCTTTGGCATGACCATCACAAATTGAAAGTCATCAAATTCGTAAAAGCGTTTGTATATTTTCTGGTTTAGGTTAAACGCATCGCCCTTCTTATTCTCTACATCCTTGCCTAAAAAACCCAAAATACTGATCTTGTTATAGAACGTAATTGAGCTGTCTATGCTACTAATGTCAGAAATATTTTCTGTTAACACCGGCAATTTTCCAAAATTGGTAACCCCCGATGCGAAAAAGAGATAAGCTACAATTGGGAAAACGAACAGGATTATTAAAATGAGGGTTTTTTTCATTGACTTAAATATTCCATAAAAATAAAAAAGACGGTACTGATACCGTCTTTTTTATCTGTTAATAATACGTTAGAAATTCCACTTTACAAATTCATCTTTATAGATGTTGTAAATATAGTCCGCTTCAAATAGCAAAATGAAAATGAGATAAATGACCAAAAAGATTGGTGTCCATACAACGGCTCTTCTCAAAGAGCTTTTTTCATCCCGCATATGCATAAAGTCCCAAGCAATATAATAGGCCTTTACCAAGGTCAATGTAATAAATATCCAATTAAGAAGTTTCATTCCCAGAAAATGCGATTTGGTCAACAATTCTGGTTTTATGATCCCCAAAGCTACCTCAACTGCGGTTACAATGGTAAGGAATACTAAAACCCCCCAGATTTTTTGGGTATTGGATTTAAATTTTAAAAGTCCCCTAAAAATTTCCAATTTATGATCGTGAGCCATGTTAATACAATTTTAAAATCCCAGCAAAGAGAATGTCATAGTTTTTTTTTATTATACCAAATAGAAGAATGTAAAGACAAATACCCATACCAAATCCACAAAGTGCCAATAAAGGCCTACTTTCTCCACCATTTCATAATGCCCCCTGCGCTCATAGGTCCCTAGGATGACATTAAAGAAAATGATCATGTTGATCAATACGCCAGAAAAAACGTGGAAGCCGTGAAACCCTGTTATGAAGAAAAAGAAATCTGCGAACAACCTGCTTCCATATTCATTGTGGATCAGATTTGCACCTTCAACCACCATTTTGGCATCATTCAACTTTACCAATGATTCTTCACGGGAGAGAACCGTTTTTTTTCCTTCCCCATTTATGGTTTCTGTCCGGATCAAAATATCGGTATTGGCCTTAAAGCCTTCAACTACTTCGTTAACCGTATAGGTTGGCAATGATCCCTCATCATAAAACCAAACACCGTTTTTTCTTTCGTTCCTAACACGCTCGCCTGGAATTGTTTTTGCGAAATCGGCCAATGCCACATGTTCGCCAGAACCTGCATTTACAAATTGCAGAATACGTCCGCCCCTGGTTTCAATGGCGCCATGGTCGCCACGGATAAATGTGGCCCATTCCCATGCCTGTGAGCCCACAAAAATAGCACCCCCGATGATGGTCAGGAACATATACCAAATTACTTTGGTCTTTTGCATTTTATGGCCGGCATCCACCGCCAAAACCATGGTCACGGAAGACATGATCAAAATAAAAGTCATGAAGGCCACATAGTACATGGGGAAGTTTCCATGAAAGAAGGGCACGTGGGTAAATACTTGGTCCGCCACGGGCCAGGTTTCAATGAACTTAAACCTCGAAAAGCCATAGGAGGCCAAAAAACCTGAAAAAGTCAAAGCATCGGATACGAGAAAGAACCACATCATTAACTTGCCATAACTTGCACCTAGGGGTTGGTTACCGCCGCCCCAAACGTTTTCTTCCGTACCAGTCGCTACCGTTGAATCCATATTTTACCCAATATTTTAATAAAACCATCACAAATTTACATTTTTTTCGGCTTTTAAAAATTTTTGGCTTTTAAAAATACCCTTAAAAATTACTTTTATTTATTTTAAACCTGGTAGTCTAGCCAAAAACCATGTAAGCCTATCCCATTATTTCACGAGGTACATGAATAAAATTAAGTACACCCATAAAAAATCCAAAAAATGCCAAAAAGTGGCCCCCAACTCCAGTCCCAACATTTCAGTAGGGCCATATTTGTTTTTTGATTGGTTGAACAAGACCACCAACAAGGATATAAGCCCTGCGACCACATGCAAAATGTGCACGGCCGCTATTAAAAAAATATAGGATGTTTTTATGTTGCTCGTGGGCCCGGTAAAGTAGTGCCCCATGCCTATCATTTGTGAAAAGCCATTGAATTGAAGGATTATAAAGAATATGCCCAGACATAAAGTTACAAGCAACCAAAACGTACAAAACCCGGGTTTCCCGGTTTTCAAAGCCTTTACGGCCAACACGTAGGTAAGGCTACTGGTGATTATGGCAATGGTGCTCAAAAAAAAAGCACTGGGAAGTTCAATGTCCTTTACCCAATCTTCCCTCGTGCCGCTCACTATATAGGCACTGGTCCATCCCGCAAAAGCCATTAATAAACTGGCGATGCCAAACCACAGCATCATTTTTTTAGCCCTGTTATTCTTTTCTTTCTGAGTGCTTTCCGTTAAATCCATACTGTATTATTGAATAAATTTGTCCACTACATAAACCAACTGTAACAAGGTGATATAACCAACGCTTGCAAGCATTAGCCTTTTTGCGGATAGGTTGTCGCGTTTTTCATATAGCAATGCTGCATATACAAGCATTACCATCCCCATTAAGAAAACAATTATGGCAGCGGCAATGGATAAGTGCAACCTGCCCGTGATGCCAAATACCGGAACAATTGAAATGACCATCATCCAAAGGGTGTACATAATGATCTGTAAGGCCGTCCCTTTATCTTTTTTCCCTGTAGGCAACATTTTAAATCCGCCCCGTTTGTAATCTTCATCCAGCATCCATCCCAAAGCCCAGAAATGAGGGAATTGCCAAAAAAACTGGATCATAAATAAAGTTCCGGGTTCAATACCAAAATCATTGGTGGCGGCCACCCACCCCAACATAAACGGAATGGCACCGGGGAATGCCCCGACAAAGACCGAAAGCGGTGTCTTTGTCTTTAAAGGGGTATAGACGCAGGTATATATAAAAATGGAAATGCTCCCGAACATGGCCGTTTTGGGATTTAGCACGTACAAAAGGACAATGCCCAACAATGTCATTAAAATTGCAATAAACAATGCCGTGTTTAGAGACATCCTGCCCGAAGGAACCGGCCTGTTTTTAGTCCTGTTCATTAAAGCATCGAGATCTTTTTCTATGATCTGGTTGAAGGCATTGGACGCCCCTACCATGCAATACCCACCTATGGCCAACAATGCAACGGAATAAAAATTGATCTCATCGGTCCCAAGGAAATAGCCGGCAATGGAAGAGAAAACCACACTAACGGCAAGTCTAGCTTTTGTGATTTCTTTAAAATCAGCTAAAATAAGGGTAAATAAGGTTGTCCTTGCTGTGCTTACCGCGGTTTTCATCCAGAATAAATAGGTTGGCAAAGATAAGTCCCAAATGATTTTTATCCAACCAAATACATAAGTTTATCTTGTTTTGGAAAAACCGTAAAATAAATTAATAGAGGTCACTATTTAAATACATATCTTAGTACCCTTTATAATGCGAATCAAGGGTTAAAATATTAATCCTATAAAAGCAGCTGCGAGCCTTCCGTATGCGTGTAGGGTCAGTCCCTTGGTTGACCTGACCTTGCTCGCTCTCTGAATGTCGGATTTCTCTATAAGCCAACTGAACAGTGCCTCTATGGGCTGCCTGATCTTGGATACGGCCCTTGAGTACAGGTCGTTGCAGGCCCTGTCAAATTTCTTTAGCACATCCGGCATTCCCTTTACCGCCTTTACCGGG
>JBGTBA010000073.1:0-20649 GCA_041749595.1 Flavobacteriaceae bacterium
ACCCGAGTTTCTGCAGTCATACCTTGATGAATTTTGCTATAAATTTAATCGTGGGCACTTCGGCGAGGCTTTGTTTGGAAGACTTTTGGTGGCGGCCGTCAGTAGCAAAAATGAATTTAGGTATAAATACGGATAATCATAATGATTTATTTCAGCAGTATCGGTACAATAGTTCAAGGCCTTTTGATTTTTCTTGTCAAAATGCTTTGTTTCAATTTTCTGCCCAGTAGCCAGTTTGATTTGACTTCCATTACAATTAATTCGCAGATGAATAGGAGCTAAACCTTTTTTGTCTGGTTTGTCGAGATAAAAATTAATTGTTGCCATAGTTACGGACGGTTTTGCGTACACGGACAAATTGTTAATCCCTATTAATTTTCCACTTTTTTATGTTCGGCATTTGTAAAAAATAGCTCTTTATTTTTTTGTGCGGGCTTTGCGCATTGACAATAACCAAATGTGACTGGGGATACGTTGTCTTTCTAAAATGAAAGACAATCCTTACAACCGTACCAAAACCCCTTTTTGTTGTAACGCTTCTTTTAAATCTTTTATTTTTATTTCTTTAAAGTGAAAAACACTGGCTGCAAGTGCAGCATCCGCTTTTCCTAAGGTAAAGGTATCTGTAAAATGCTGCATGTTTCCTGCTCCGCCTGAAGCGATGACAGGAATATTTACTTCAGCTGACAATCTTGCCAGGGCTTCATTGGCAAATCCGTTTTTAGTGCCATCGTGATCCATGGAAGTGAACAGTATTTCCCCGGCCCCCCGTTGTTCCACCTCTTTTGCCCACTGGAACAAATTAATTTCCGTTGGCACTTTTCCACCTACCAAATGCACCAACCATTCGCCATTAATTTGCTTGGCATCAATCGCCACCACAATACATTGCGAACCAAATTTAGACACCAAATCATTGATCAATTGCGGATTTTTCACTGCTGATGAGTTAATGGACACCTTATCGGCTCCGTTGTGAAGCAATATATCTACATCTTCAACGGAAGAAATCCCGCCACCAACTGTAAACGGAATATTCACCTTTTCGGCAACATGATACACTAAATCCGCAAGTGTTTTTCTACGTTCTTCTGTGGCAGAAATATCCAAAAATACTAATTCATCGGCTCCTTCATTGGCATAAAGTTCCGCAAGTTCCACCGGATCACCGGCATCCCGTAAGTCCAAAAAATTTACACCCTTTACCGTGCGCCCGTTCTTAATATCCAGACAGGGAATGATTCGTTTTGTTAACATAGTTGCTCGTTGTGGGTTGTTCGTTAGTCGTTCAAAATTTTTGTTTTCTCAAATGTTTATGAATAGTACTCCCCTCAAAAGACCTCCCCTAGCCCCTCCAAAGGAGGGGGATAAGGTAATTCGTTACTATTCGTATGGTACTTATTAATTTGTAATTGAACTATTCGTAATTCGTAATTCGTAATTCCAAATTACACTAAACTACAATCCGTTTTTCTTTGACAAATCTATACCCTCATAGAATCTCAAAGGTTTGTTTTTTAATTGTTTTACCCAAAATGCGATTTGGCCTGTATGATATGAATAGTGCTCTACCACGTGCATGATGATTCCTATTCCTGTTAAATTAAAACCTTGTACGATATGCACCCTCACCAAATCTTCAGGTGAACATGCAGCAATAACTTCTTTCGCTTTAGAAACCGTAGCCTCCAATTTAGCGTGTAGTTCTTGTTTGGAGAAACCATTTTCCGCCGCAAACTCAGCTTCCCGGTGTCGTGTATCCGTGGCTCCTCCCAAAGCCGAAACCGCATACTGGGTTATGTTTCCGCACAGGTGCAACAATTGATTCCCTATACTGTTGGAAATCGCATTAGGACGCAACCATAGCTCGGCTTCCGAAATATCTTTCAGCGCAAGAGAAATCATGCGACTGCTTTCCTCCATGCGGTATAAAGCTGCTTTTTTTAATTCCGTTGCTAATTTTGTAGCACCACTATCCATTTAAAATGTAATTTTCCAGTTGCTTTAAGCTGATTCTATTCTCATAAATAGCCTTCCCAATAATAACACCCTCACAGCCTATTTCAGCCAATTTAGGAAGATCACCAAAAGTAGAGATACCTCCGCTGGCAATAAGACGAATGCTGCCAGCGGTAGGGTTCTCGGTGCTCACGGTTTCCGCTAAAATTTTCCGGTACAATGCAAAAGAAGGGCCCTGCAACATGCCGTCTTTGCTGATGTCGGTGCAAATAACATAGCTAATACCCTTATTTTGATACCATTGGATAAAAGGAACCAATTCTTCCTTAGATTCCTCCAACCATCCGGAAACCGCCACTTTTTCATTCAAAGCATCGGCACCAAGGATAATTTTTTCCGCTCCAAACCGTTCGAGCCATCCTAAAAAAATGGCCTTTTCCTTTACTGCGATGCTACCTCCGGTGATTTGATGCGCACCGCTTTCAAAGGCAATCCGCAAATCTTCATCGGTTTTTAAGCCCCCACCGAAATCGATTTTCAAAGCCGTTTCAGAAGCCATCTTTTCCAACACCTTTTGATTTACAATGTGTTTTGATTTCGCTCCGTCCAAATCTACCAAATGTAAATATTGAATGCCATGCGCTTCAAAGGCCTTGGCCACTTCCAACGGGTTTTCGTTATAGATCTTTTTGGTATCGTAATCGCCTTTAGAGAGTCGAACACATTTACCGTCAATAATATCTATGGCTGGGATAATACGCAGCCCCCCGACCCCAAAATGGGAAATATTATTTTTTATAGTATCGGGATTGTTCATATTAAAACACTAAAAAATTCTTTAAAATAGAAGCACCATAGACTCCTGATTTCTCCGGATGAAACTGGGTGCCATAAAAATTACCGTTGTGCAATGCGGCACTATAGGGTACTCCATACTCGGAGGTGGCAATGGTTTCTGTACATAAAGGCGCATAATAACTGTGTACTAAATAGATATACTCTTCCGACGATATCCCTTTAAATAAGGGTGATTTTAAATCAGAAATCTGGTTCCATCCTATTTGAGGCACTTTCAATTTATTAGAGAATTTAACCACATCGACGTCAAAAATTCCTAATCCCTGAGTGTTGCCTTCTTCGGTGTGCTTACACATCAATTGCATTCCCAAACAAATGCCCAATACGGGTTGTATTAATGTCGGGATAACCTTATCCAGTCCGCTGGCGATCAATTTAGCCATGGCACTACTGGCTTCACCCACACCGGGAAATATTACCTTATCGGCATTGCTAATTATTTCAACATCATCACTCAGAATGGCATCGTAACCCAAACGTTTGATGGCAAACTTGATGCTTTGTATATTTCCTGCTCCGTAATTGATGATTATGATTTCCATTATAAATACGAATTTAGAAGTACGAATTTTGAATTATAAAAATTGAAGATTGTAAATGGGTTTAATAAATACAGAGCAAACCCCTGTGTTCTTTTCCTTAAATCCTTATCCATATTCTAACTTCGTACTTCTAATTTCGTATTTCTCTTCATTCTCAAATTATAAAGGGGGCTTACAGCACTCCCTTTGTACTCGGTAACACCATTTTATCTACATCGCGCTTTACTGCCATTTTAATGGATTTGGCAAAGGCCTTAAAGATGGCTTCAATTTTATGGTGCTCATTGGTGCCTTCTGCCTTGATATTTAGGTTGGCTTTAGCCCCATCGGTAAACGATTTAAAGAAATGATAAAACATCTCCGTGGGCATTTCCCCTATTTTTTCACGTTTAAAATCCGCTTCCCAAACCAACCAATTGCGACCGCCAAAATCGATAGCTACTTGGGCTAGACAATCATCCATTGGCAAACAAAAACCATAGCGCTCGATCCCCAATTTAGTGCCCAACGCTTTATGGAATACTTCGCCCAAAGCAATGGCCGTATCTTCTATGGTATGATGTTCGTCGACTTCCAAATCGCCCTTTACACTTATTTCTAAATCCATTTGTCCGTGGCGCGCCAACTGATCCAGCATATGATCAAAAAATGCCAGTCCAGTGTCTATCCTACTTTTTCCTGTGCCGTCCAGATTTAATTTAATGAAAATATCCGTTTCGTTTGTTTTCCGTGAAATTTCCGCAACCCTTTCCTTCAATTTTAAAAACTCGTATATCTTACCCCAATCGTTGGTTTCAATGGCAATATAATCGTCAAGCTCGTTTCGTTTCACGGTGATTTCTCCGGTTCCTAAATGGGTTTCATCGTTGATATAAATACCTTTGGCGCCTAGATTTTTAGCTAGTTCTATATCCGTTAAACGATCGCCAATGACAAATGAATTTTTTAAATCATATGGCTCGGAAAAATATTCGGTCAGCAGTCCGGTTCCCGGTTTTCGGGTATTTGCATTTTCGTGCGGAAAGGTCCTATCCAGAAAGACCTTATCAAACACCACGCCTTCGTTTTCAAAGGATTTAAGTATGAAATTATGTACGGGCCAAAAGGTCTCTTCAGGAAAAGAAGCTGTTCCCAAGCCGTCCTGATTCGTAATCATCACTAATTCATAATCCAGTTCCTTTGCTATTTTTCCCAAGTAGGTAAAGGCTTTTGGATAAAAAACCATCTTTTCAAAAGCATCGATTTGCTCATCTACGGTCTCTTTGATAATCGTGCCGTCCCTATCTATAAAAAGTACTTTTTTCATTATTCCATTTCCTTTAAAGCTTCTATCAATTTTTTATTTTCTGTTGGAGTTCCCACCGTAAAGCGTAAGGTATTTTCGCACAAAGCCTGAGTAGTTCGGTTTCGAATTACAATGCCTTTTTCCAAAAGTTGTTGATACCTTTTGTTGGCATTGTCTACTTTCGCCAAAATAAAATTAGCATCCGTTTCATATACTTCAGAAACATAGTGAACTGCCTGTAAGGCATTGGATAAAACTGTCCTTTCTGCTAAAATGGACTTTACTTCTTCAGTAACACGGTCCGCATTTAAAACCCGTTCCATTGCCCTTTGTTGCGTGAGTTCATTTACATTATATGGAGGTTTTATTTTATTTAAAACCGAAATAATTTCGTTGGATGCATAACATATGCCCAACCGAATCCCTGCCATGCCATAGGCCTTTGACAAGGTTTGTGTAATAATCAGATTAGGAAATTCACGCAAACGAATCAACCAACTTTCCTTTTTTGAGAAATCGATATACGCCTCGTCGATTACCACTAATCCCCCAAAATTCTCCAATAAGTAGGTTATTTTATCTTCTGAAAAACTATTTCCGGTAGGATTATTCGGGGAACACAGAAAAATAATCTTGGTAAAGGCATCTACCTTGTCAAAAATCGCTTTAAGATTGGGTTGAAAATCTTCTGTAAGTGTAACTTCAATATTGCGTACGGTATTGATATTAGCCAAAACGGAATACATGCCATAAGTGGGCGGTAACGTAATAATAGTATCCACTTTTGGTTCACAAAAGGCTCTAAAAATAAGATCCAATACCTCGTCACTCCCATTCCCAAGAAGCATATTTTCTGTACCTACTCCTTTTTGCTCGGCTAAAACAGCTTTTAAACTGCGCTGTTGCGGATCAGGATAGCGGTTCACTCCATTCTCAAACGGATTTTCATTGGCATCTAAAAAGACCATTTCAGAACCATCGGAAACATATTCATCCCGAGCAGAGGAATACGGTTTTAGCCCCTTTACATTCTCCCGAACGATACTACCTAAATTAAAACCCTTGTTCATTTTAAACTGTTTAATCGTAAGGTCACTGCATTTTTGTGTGCTTGCAATCCTTCTGCTTCCGCCATAATTTCTATGGCCGCTCCTATGTTTTGAATCCCTTCTTTTGATATTTTCTGAAAGGTCATGTTTTTCAAAAAGCTATCCAAATGTACCCCGCTGTATTGTTTGGCGTAGCCATTGGTCGGAAGGGTATGGTTGGTGCCTGAAGCATAATCTCCGGCACTTTCAGGCGTGTAATTCCCAATAAAAACCGAACCCGCATTGATCGTATTTTCCAAATAAAATGCTTCATAAGTAACACACACAATAAAGTGCTCAGGACCGTATTCGTTAATAAGGTCCATGGCTGTTTGATCATCTTCCATATAAATGAGCTTGCTGTTATCCATTGCTTTTTGGGCAATATCCCGTCTCGGTAGCAAACGAAGCTGCTTTTCAATTTCGGTTTCCACCAAATTGATAAACTCTATAGAGGTAGACACCAAGATAACCTGACTATCCACCCCATGTTCAGCCTGACTCAATAAATCGGACGCAACGAAGGCCGCATTGGCGGTATCGTCGGCGACAACCAATAATTCGCTGGGGCCTGCGGGCATATCTATGGCAACGCCGTATTTTGTAGCCAATTGCTTGGCCACGGTAACGAATTGGTTTCCAGGGCCAAATATTTTGTACACTTTAGGAATGGTTTCCGTTCCAAAGGTCATCCCGGCAATCGCCTGAATACCGCCCACTTTAAAAATCCGTGTTACCCCACAAAGTTGTGCCGTATATAAAATAGGCGGATTAATTTTTCCCTCTTTATTCGGCGGAGAACATAATACAACTTCTGTACACCCTGCAATTTTAGCAGGGACCGCCAACATAAGAATGGTAGAAAATAATGGTGCCGTACCGCCGGGAATATACAGCCCCACTTTTTCTATGGGACGCTTTTCTTGCCAGCATAAGACCCCCGGAGTGGTTTCCACTTCTATCCTATCCGTTATTTGGGCCCTGTGGAATTTTTCGATATTGGCCTTGGCCAATTGTATGGCCTCTTTTAGTTCTTGTGAAACCAGGCCAATAGCTTCCTGAATCTCATCATCTGTAACCGCAATATGCGCTAAAACAGCCCCATCAAATTTTTCGGTATATGTGTTCAATACGGCATCGCCCCCATTTTCGACTTCATCAAAAATTGAAAGTACCATATTTTCAATATCCGATACGGATTGGGTAGGGCGTTTTAGAAGCGTTTTCCAGTCCTGTTTCGGCGGATTGATTATCTTGTTCATTACAGTACCATTTTTTCTATTTGGCAAACCAATATGCCCTCGGCTCCTGCCTTCTTCAATTCGGAAATGACCTCCCAAAATTTATCTTTATTGATTACGGTGTGCACCGAACTCCATCCTTCTTCGGCCAATGGCAATACGGTTGGGCTTCGCATGCCGGGCAACAGTTTTATAATGGCTTCCAATTTGGCATTGGGCGCATTAAGCAATACGTATTTAGATTGTCTGGCCATTAGAACGGATTGTATCCTGAACTGCAACTGCTCTAAAATAACTTTTCTATCACTTGAAATGCTGGGTGATACCGCCAATACGGCTTCACTGGTAAGCATAACCTCTACCTCTTTTAAATTGTTCTTAAACAAGGTACTTCCGCTGGAAACAATATCGCAAATAGCATCTGCCAGACCAATGTTTGGCGCAATTTCCACAGAACCGGTAATCAGGTGCAATTCGGACGTGACCCCTTTGGAATCTAAATAGGATTTTACCGTATTGGGATAGGAAGTGGCGATCCTTTTCCCTTCAAAATCGGTTACGGAATTATACTTCACAGATTTTGGTACCGCTAGGGAAACCTTGCATTTAGAGAATCCCAATTTTTCGGCGATGATGATATCGCCGCCCTTTTCGATCAACACATTTTCACCTATTACGGCAATGTCCACCACACCATCCCTGAGGTATTGTGGAATATCCCCATTGCGCAGATAGAAAACCTCCAAAGGAAAATTTCCAGAAACGGCTTTTAATTGATCTCGGCCATTGTCTATGGAAATTCCACAGTCTTTCAAAAGCTGTAGGGAATCTTCGTGCAATCTTCCGGCCTTCTGTATGGCGATTCTAATTTTTGTCATTGTACTTATTGCTTATAAAGTTTGAACTATATCGAATTAAAAAACCCGTTTGATCGCTCAAACGGGTTTTCATATCTTGTAATACTACAATACATTTCTACCTCGCCTGAACGCAAGTATAAAAATGATGATGTGTATTTCTGTTTTTCATTCTTTGGTAAAATTAAAATTTATTTCAGTTCAAAAAAAATTTATAGCCACTATTTTTAATTATTACCTAAAATTATCGGCATGCCGCCTTCCCCCCCGCCTATTATCACAACTTTGGAATTGGGTGATTCGGCTAATTTTAAGGTAGCTTCGATGCCTTTATCCTTCAAAATTTGATCGTTAAGGGATGCACTTAAAATTTTGTTGGCATCTGCCTTACCTTGCGCTTCTATACGTACCTTTTCGGCCTCTTTTTTAGCTGTCACCAATCGGAATTCGTATTCCAAGGATTCCTGTTCTTGCTTTAGTTTACGCTCTATAGCCTCTTTAATAGTGGCAGGCAAGGTAACGTCCCTGACCAAAATTTCATTTAATTGAATGTACTGTTTGTCAACTATTTTTTTAGTTTCTTCATATATCTCTTCTTGAATGACATCCCTCTTACTGGAATATAATTGTTCCGGGGTATATCGACCTACAACGCTTCGCGCAGCGGAACGGATGGTGGGCAATAATACGCGTTGAATATATTCTTCTCCTTTTTCTTGATGTAACTTTCCTAAAAACTCCCGTTTTGGTTCAAACCAGGCAGAGGCATCCAATTTAATTTCCAATCCGTTAGAGGAAAGTACCTGCATTTTTTCAAATACTTCTTGTTGTCTTACCTCATAGATCGTTACCTTATTCCATGGGGCTACAACGTGAAAGCCTTCCCCTAGTACCGGTTCGTCCGTAACAACGCCGCCCCCAAAAGTTTCGTATAGTACGCCGGCCTGTCCGGAACCAATCGTTATTGCAGATTTTGCAATTAAAATAATCAATAAAATAATAATGAATATTGCGGGCAACGCAATTTTAGGCAACTTGTCCATTTGTTTGGTTTTATATTAGTCCGTTATACTTTCTGATAAACCATTCCAAGGTTAACGTGGTCATGATGACAATCAAAAGAAACCGGAAATCGATTAAAGATACAACATTTTGTTTGCTTTTCTGTGTTGGCAAAAATTGCCTGTCCTCTATAAGGTCTTGGATTAGGGTATTTGTTTCCGATGGATAATATAACTTGCCCATGCTACTCTTGGCCAACCGGTTTAGTTTAAGGTGGTCGGTGGATTGAAACTGCTTTTCCACATCAAAATCCCCAACAATAAAACGCCCCGATTTTGATAGGTTATCGTTTTGGACCATAGCGATAAAATTATAGCTTCCAGGATTCAGGTTGCTTAAGTCTGCCTCATAGTAGGCCCCTTTCAACAGCATTGGCATTTCCTTTGAAATGCCGCTCCCTTCTTCCGTAAGTTTTAGAACAATTGTTGCCCTGTCGTTGAAAACAAACGTTTCGTCAAAATAAGTGGCCGTAATCCTTGTTTCCCTGCTGCCCGGATATACGGGACTGTAATCTACATTAAACCTGTTTTTTGCGGTTGTCATGGATAAATAGAGGACAATTTTCCCTATAAAACCATCAAAATTATGAAAATCCTGGTCGTTTCTAAAACTTTGCATCCGCCATTTCCAAACGTTTTCGCCAAAGAGGACAACCTCCCTTTCCGGGCCGTCCCCAATTAAGGCCAATAAGGGGTCTTCCAACTCTATCCCTTTTATTCGTTGGTTAAGAATGGGAAAACCCTGCTTTTTTAAAACAATCCCTCCCAAGGTACTTTCCAATGGCGGAAAGCCTTCCACGGAAAAATCGGTGATGTCGAAAATTGTAAATGCAGGATTTGGTACCGGTGTAATTTCCTCTGTCTGGCCATAGTTTTCCTTGGTAAAACTATTTTGTATCGTATTCAAAAAATTCCAATCGGTTTTTGGTCCGGTAACCGTAAAAACATTGGCCTTCTTTTTTTCGATCAACTCATAAATTGCACGGAAAGATGGATCGGGCTGGTACAAGATGAACAAATCCGTATCTTCAAGAACCTTAAAATCAGTGGTTGATTTCCTGATGGCCACCGAACGCTGCCCATTACTTTCTATAGCCTTCTTTAAGGCACCAACATCGGGATGCGCAATATCGGAGATTATGGCTATAGTTGTTTGCTCGTCAATTACTTCAATCGCGATTTTTTTTTCATTGTTAAAAATGTTCTTTTCCGAATTAAAAGGGACAACCTTAACCATGACATTCTTAACTCCCACGGAATTAGCGTCAAACAATGCCGTTATTATCTTGTAATTATTGGTTTTGGAAAAGCTTACGTTCTCTTGGAATACAATTTTATCGTCAACCGTAACGACTATTTTTGTGGAGATATTTCCCGGTCCTTCATACGAAGTAAAAATTTCTATTGGATATTTATTTTTTAAAAATGCATACCTGTTACTGTTTAAACGGTCTATTCGCAAGTCTTGATACTTTGTGGTATCCCCAATGGCTATGGGATAAATAGGTTTTTTTTGTTCCTTTCCAAAAAATTCGTAATCTTCACCAATGGTTTGGTTTCCATCTGTCAACAGAAGAACGGCTCCGTTACCGTTTGCATAAATAGCGTTAACGGCAGCCAGGGCCTGGGATATATTTGTACTTTTCTCTGTAAATGAGGTTGAAGTGCTATCGTTGAGCTTTAGACCAAAGCTGTACTTTTCCACGGTAAATTTATCCGATAAGGCATTGTTTTTTCCAATTTGATTTAAAACAGACGTTATTTCTTCAACGCCCCCCTGCTCCGCGATAGAGGCCGAATTATCTATTAGGACAATAAGATTGGGCTTTTCAACACTCAGTTCGGTTTTAGTGAGTTTTGGATTGATCAGTATTAAAAAAAGGCTGAAAAGTGTAAGAAAGCGTAAAAAAGAAAGGAGCACATATAGTTTTCCTTTCCCGTTCCGTTTAAAGTGATATTGAAACCATGCGATGGCTATGGAAACTATACATGCAAGTAAAATAAGTAATGGCGTTTCTATGGACATCGATAAAAATCTCTTTCATGGCCAAGAGGGCAACATGGTTTTAGGTAAGCATTCCGCCATCTACATTCAACACCTGGCCGGTAACATAAGCAGACAGATCCGATGCAAAAAACAAACAGGCATTGGCTACATCAATGGGCAGACCACCTCGTTTTAAGGGAATGCCGTCCCGCCAGCCCTGGACTGTTTTTTCATCCAGTTTCTCGGTCATTTCCGTTTCAATGAACCCGGGAGCAATAGCGTTGCAGCGTATATTTCTTGACCCCAGTTCCAGGGCGACTGATTTCGTAAACCCGATCATCCCAGCTTTTGAGGCCGCATAGTTGGCCTGGCCCGCATTCCCTTTCACACCCACCACACTGCTCATATTTATTATGGAACCGCCCCGTTGCTTTAAAAAGGTTCGCTGAACGGCCTTGGTCATATTAAAGACCGATTTTAAATTGGTCTCTATCACCAAATCAAAATCGTCTTCCCCCATTCGCATCAATAAGTTATCCTTTGTGATCCCTGCATTATTGATCAATACATCTACACCGCCAAAATCTTCCAAAACCATGGCCACCAATTGTTCGGACTCCGCGTAACTCGCGGCGTTGCTCTTATAGGCTTTGGCCTTTACTCCTTTGGCTATAAGTCCTTTTTCCAATTCCAGGGCCGGAGCCTCACTTGAGCTATAGGTAAATGCCACATTGGCTCCGTTATCTGCGAAAATTTCGGCAATCCCCCTGCCGATGCCCCTACTTGCCCCCGTGATGATTACATTTTTACCTTCTAATAACTTCATTTTAATACCGTTTGATAAGTTGTTCCCAAATATAGGTTTTGTTTTAGAAAAAGACGAAAAAAAATCCCGACGAATGCGGGATTACTTTAAAATATAAGGCGTTTTTAGCCCATTATTTCTTTCACTTTTTTTCCAATTTCCGCTGGAGAGTCCACTACGTGGATTCCGCATTCGCGCATGATGCGTTTTTTGGCTTGTGCGGTATCATCACTTCCTCCGACAATGGCCCCCGCATGCCCCATGGTGCGACCAGCCGGTGCGGTTTCCCCTGCTATAAATCCGATTATGGGTTTTTTACTGCCGCTGTTTTTATACCAATGTGCGGCATCGGCTTCCAATTGTCCGCCTATTTCACCTATCATCACCACACAATGGGTTTCGGGATCATTGATCAATAATTCAACTGCTTCTTTTGTGGTGGTCCCTATAATGGGATCTCCACCAATACCAATGGCCGTGGTAATGCCCAAACCTTGGCGAACCACCTGATCGGCGGCCTCATAAGTCAATGTACCCGATTTTGAAACAATACCGACATGCCCCTTTTTAAAGACAAAGCCGGGCATGATGCCCACTTTGGCCTCTCCCGGGGTAATTACTCCTGGACAATTTGGGCCAATTAAACGGCAATCCATATTCTTTATATAATTATTTGCCTTTACCATATCTGCAACTGGAATACCTTCGGTTATGGTAATGATTACTTTTATACCGGCATTCGCCGCTTCCATTATGGCGTCGGCGGCAAAAGCAGGGGGAACAAAAATTATAGAAACATCGGCACCAACCTGTTGCACCGCATCTTCCACCGTATTAAAAACCGGTAATCCCAAGTGTTCTTGCCCTCCCTTGCCCGGAGTTACACCACCGACCACGTTGGTACCATATTCAATCATCTGTTCGGCATGGAAAGTACCTTCGCTACCGGTGAAACCTTGTACTATTATCTTGGATTTTTTATTGACTAAAACGCTCATAATTCTATTTTGTTCTTATTGTATGCTTTTATAAACTTCACAAAAATAGGGTATCAAGAAAGAAAACCTATTATTCTTTTAGTTTTTTTAGGATCTCGGGGATTCTTTTTATGTAGGCCAGTTGTTTCAATTTTTCCCGGGACTCCTCTGCCGGGGTTCCATAATAGCTCTTGCCCCCTGCGAGCGACTTTGAGACTCCCGTCTGTGCAAAGACAATTGCATTTTTTCCAATCGTCGTCGCACTGGTCACCCCCACCTGTCCCCATAAGGTAACCCCATCTTCTATGACCACGCAACCGGCGATCCCCGTTTGGGCGGCGATAAGGCATTTTTTTCCTACGACCGTATCGTGCCCTATCTGTACTTGGTTGTCCAATTTTGTCCCTTCCTTTATACAGGTGTCTCCTGTAACACCCTTGTCTATGGTACAAAGTGCACCGATATCCACAAAATCCTCAATAACCACCCTACCTCCGGAAAGCAGCTTATCAAAGCCGTCCTGTCTGTTTTTATAATAGAATGCATCAGCCCCCAAAACGCATCCGGCATGTATTGTTACGTTGTTCCCAATAATACAGTTGTCGTAGATGGAAACATTGGAATGGATACGGCAATTATTGCCTATGACCACATTGTTCCCTATAAATACATTGGGCTGTATTACGGTATCCTTACCAATAACGGCAGAGGTGGAAATAGAACTGTTCGATTTCTGGAAAGGTCTAAAAAAATTGGTCAGCACATTGAAATCCCGAAAAGGGTCATTGGAAATCAGAAGGGCTTTGCCTGATGGGCAATCCACTTTTTTGTTGATAAGTACCACACTCGCAGCTGATTTTAAAGCCTTGTCGTAATATTTTGGGTGATCTACGAATACGATATCTCCGTTTTCCACAATGTGGATTTCGTTCATTCCCAACACGGGAAAGTCATCGGCTCCGACAAACCCTACCTCTAGGATGTCCGCTATTTGTTTCAGTGTATGTGGAACAGGGAATTTCATTTGTGTTCTTCTTAAACGATTGGGAAATCATGCTGAGTTTACCTAACTATCTCACCCGTTCCATATAGGCTCCTTTTTCCGTATCGATCTTAATTTTATCGCCTTCATTGATAAACAGTGGGACATTGACCCTTGCGCCGGTCTCAACAGTTGCGGGTTTCGTTGCGTTGGTCGCCGTATTTCCCTTAACCCCGGGCTCGGCATGTATTACTTGCAAAATAACGCTTGCGGGCATATCTACGGACAACGGCATGTTGTCTTCCGTGTTAAAAAGAATGGTGACCACCTCACCTTCCTTTAACAGTCCCGGTGCATCCAAAGCCCCTTCTGTCAGGGTTATTTGATCATAATCTTCCGTGTTCATAAAATGAAAGGTTTCCCCTTCAGCATATAAATATTGGTAGGTCCTTGTTTCTACTCTAACATCTTCGATCTTGTGCCCGGCGGAAAATGTATTGTCAATTACCTTTCCCGTGGTTACGCTTTTTAGCTTTGTCCTAACAAATGCGGGGCCTTTGCCCGGCTTTACGTGCAAAAATTCTATTATTTTAAAAACATCGTGATTATACCTGATGCACAATCCTTTTCTAATATCTGCTGTTGACGCCATAAATTTCTAATTAATACTAAAATAACCTTTCATGATCCCTCGTTGTGAATCCCTGATAAATTGGAGGATCTCATCCCTTTCTGGGGTAGCCTCCATTTCGGCCTCTATAATTTGGACCGCTTGGGAATTGTTGTAATTTTTTTGATACAAAATCCTGTAGATGTTCTGTATCTCCCTTATTTTATCAGATTCAAATCCCCTTCTACGCAGCCCAACGGAATTGATGCCAACGTAGGACAGCGGTTCCCTGGCAGCCTTTACATAAGGGGGCACATCTTTACGGACCAATGATCCGCCAGTTACAAAGGCATGGTTTCCTATGGACACAAATTGGTGCACCGCTACCAAACCGGCCAGTATTACATTATCCCCTATGGTGACATGGCCGGCCAGAGTGGAGTTGTTGGAAAAAATGCAGTTATTTCCTATGAAACAATCATGTGCGACATGGCAGTAGGCCATTATAAGGCAATTTTTGCCTATTGTAGTCTTTAGCCTATCGGCCGTGCCCTTATGTATTGTGGCACATTCCCGTATCGTTGTATTATTGCCGATCTCGACCGTGGTTTCTTCCCCATTGTATTTAAGGTCTTGGGGCGGGGCTGAAATGACCGCTCCCGGAAAAATATTACAGTTTTTACCGATTCTGGCCCCTTCCATAATAGTAACATTGGAACCGATCCATGTACCCTCACCAATGATAACGTTATTATGTATGGTGGTAAAAGGTTCTACCACAACATTTTTAGCTATTTTTGCACCCGGGTGTATATAGGCCAATGGCTGATTCATCTGCTACTTTTTAACTATTTGGGCCATCATCTCCGCTTCACAGACCAATTTTAAGTTGGCATAGGCATAGGCCTGCATATGGCAAATGCCCCTTCTGATAGGAGAAATCAAGCTACAATGGAAAATTAAAGTGTCCCCGGGCAATACCTTTTGTTTAAATTTCACATTATCGATCTTCATGAAGAGCGTGAGATAATTTTCCGGGTCTGGGACCGTGCTCAACACCAGGATGCCTCCCGTCTGCGCCATGGCCTCTACCTGAAGGACGCCGGGCATCACGGGCGCACCTGGAAAGTGGCCTATAAAAAAGGGTTCGTTCATGGTAACGTTCTTCATCCCAACAACATGATTTTCTGAAAGTTCCAATATCCTATCGATCAATAAAAAAGGCGGCCTGTGGGGCAACATGGCCATAATTTGATGGATGTCCATCAAAGGTGTTTGGTTCAAATCGTAGGTGGGAACATTGTTCCGTTTTTCCAATTTAATGATTTTTGATAATTTTTTAGCAAATTGTGTGTTTACAAAATGGCCCGGTTTATTTGCAATTACCTTGCCTTTTATGCGGGTTCCGGCCAGGGCCAAATCTCCGATAACATCCAATAATTTATGTCTTGCCGCCTCATTGGGCTGGTGGAGCGTTAAATTATCCAATATCCCATTTGGCTTTACCGACAGTTTTTTCTTGTTGAACGCTTTTTCCAACTTTTTCATGGTGGTAGGGGAAATTTCCTTATCTACATAAACAATGGCATTGTTAAGATCCCCTCCCTTTATCAATCCACTATCCAAGAGCATCTCCAGCTCATGCAAAAAACTGAAGGTCCTTGCATCCGCTATTTCCGATTTAAAATCCGAGATATGTGCCAAGGTTGCGTTCTGCGTTCCCAATACCTTGGTGCCAAAATCAACCATGGCCGTAATTTGGTATTCCTCTGAAGGTATCACGGTTATTTCACTGCCCGTTGCTTCATCCTTGTATGAGATAACTTCCTTAACGATATATTCCTCCCGTTCCGCATCTTGCTCCACGATGCCCGCCTTTTCAAGCGCTTCAACAAAGAACTTGGAAGATCCATCCATAATTGGTGGTTCGGGAGAATCCAGTTCTATCAGGACATTGTCTATTTCCAAACCCACCAATGCTGCCAAAACATGTTCTGAAGTTTGTATCTTAACCCCTCTTTTTTCCAAATTTGTACCTCTTTGGGTATTGACCACATAATTGGCATCTGCCTCTATGATCGGTGTTCCGTCCAAATCTACCCGTTTAAAGGCATAGCCGTGGTTTTCTGGGGCCGGTACAAATTTTAAGGTGACGTTTTCACCTGTATGCAGACCAACACCTTTTAGGGTAACCTCATTTGCAATGGTCTGTTGTTTGATTGTTTTTTTGCTCACAGTCAACCTTTTTTTCAATTTTATCGATCCTATCAATCAGCTTTGGCAAGTTTTTAAAGTGCACGTAGGATTTGTTGAAATCTCCATAATTAAGTGCTGGAGATCCCTGTAAAACTTCATCGTCCTTTACATTTCTTCCAATACCGGATTGTGCCTGAATCTTAACCCTGTCACCTATTGTGATATGACCCACAATGCCTACCTGACCACCTATCATACAGTGTTTTCCTATTTTAGTGGATCCCGCTATTCCTGTTTGAGCCGCAATTACCGTATGCGCCCCTATCTCTACATTATGCGCTATTTGTATTTGGTTGTCCAATTTAACGCCCTTTCTAAGTATGGTAGCCCCTAAGGTGGCACGGTCTATTGTTGTGCCCGCACCTATGTCCACGTCATCTTCCAGGATTACTTTTCCTGTTTGAGGCACTTTTGTAAACTCCCCATTTCCATTGGGGGTAAACCCAAAACCGTCCGCACCAAGGATAACGCCGCTATGTATTACGCAATTATTGCCGATTTCCGTTTCGGAATAGATTTTGGCACCTGCAAAAATAATGACATTGTCCCCAATGATAACATTGTCTCCAATATATACGTTGGGGTAAATTTTAACATTGTTCCCCAATTTAACGTTGTTCCCCAAATATGAAAACGCACCCATGTAAAAATCGTCCCCGTACGTTGCACCTTCTGACATGTGAACCGGACTTTCTATTCCGATTTTATTATTCTTGACCTGATTGTAATATTCCAAAAGCTTGGAAAATGATTTGTAGGCATCATCGACCTTGATCAAGGTAGTGGATAAATACTGATCTGGGGTAAAGTCCCTGTTTACGATAGTGATGGAGGCCTTGGTGGTGTATATGAACGATGTATATTTGGGGTTTGCCAAAAAAGTCAATGAGCCTTTTTCCCCTTCTTCTATCTTAGCCAACTTGTGTACGGCTATCTCAGGGTTTCCATCAACCTCGCCTTCCAATATGCCCGCAATTTGACTAGCCGTAAATTCCATGGAGACAAAAGTAATAAAAATTGTTAAACGGAATCTTTAGGGAAACACATATAATATTTGGTAACCCTTTTTGAAAGTGTTTCTATGTTAAGATGGTCCGATGCCTTTGCTATATCCGTTGTTTTACCATTGCGCCTCAGTATATTGATATTTTGCCTCTCCGTGTCGTAGGCTTGGTTTTCCACTTCGCCAGAAAAAACAAAATAATTTGCCTCCCCATCATCCAAGCCGTGTTCTTTTTTATATTTTTCCCTGTACTTTTCAATCCTATCCGAACGGAAAGGGGCATTCTTCATTTTGGTTTTCAACAATTTCCTGTTCACCAACATCTGGCATAATCGGGAAAGTACAAAATCCTTGTGGTATTGCCATGACTTAATGGCCGACAAAACATCAACATCGTCCAATTGGGCAAACAGATCCAAGGTGGTCCTATCGAAATTTCCTTTGTCTATTTTATTTTGCATAAAGAAAAGCAACGGTATGCTGGCTTCCATTTCCATACCTGCCAACAAAAGTTCTTTAGCCCGCTGCAGTGCCCTAATGAGCAATTGCTCTGCCACCAGCCCCGTTTTGTGGAGATACACTTGCCAGTACATAAACCGTCTGGCCATTAGGAATTTTTCCACCGAATAAATGCCCTTTTCCTCCACCACCAATTCCCCATTGACTACGTTGAGCATAGTAATCAACCTTTCGGCGTTTATGTTCCCTTCCGCCACACCGGTGTAAAAACTATCCCGCTTTAAATAGTCCAACCGATCCATGTCAAGCTGACCGGATACGAGTTGGTTCAAAAATTTCTTTGGATGGGCCCCTTTGAATATTTGTATGGCCATCGTTAAACTTCCGTTAAACTTTTCATTGAGCATTTCCATGAAAAGCATGGAAATCTGTTCGTGGTCAACGGTTTCCACAATACTGTTTTCCATGGCATGGGAAAAAGGGCCATGCCCAATATCGTGCAATAAAATAGCGCACAGGATGCCATCTTCCTCTTCCTTCAGGATCCCGACTCCCTTAAATCGAAGTATCTCCATGGCCTGTTGCATAAGGTGCATACACCCAAGTGCATGGTGAAAACGGGTATGATGGGCTCCTGGGTATACCAAGTATGAGAGCCCCATTTGGGAAATTCTTCGCAAACGCTGAAAATAGGGATCGCCAATGAGTTTAAAAATAAGTGCGTTCGGTATCCTAATAAATCCGTAAATTGGATCATTGAAAATTTTAAGTTTGTTAGATTTTGCCAAAATAAGTTTGTTTGGGATGGAAAAACCAAAGTTATACAATTGCAATGATTCCACTATTAGGAAATTTAAGGTTGGTATGGCCCACTTTTTAACTTTCCGTTGCGGGCATAGGAACAAGATATTTTATAAAAAGATAGATACATGGACAAAATAACCATATTGTGGGCCGATGATGAAATTGATCTGCTAAAACCCCACATCCTTTTTTTGGAAAGCAAAAACTACCGGGTGGTAACTTGCAAAAGTGGACAGGAAGCTTTGGATGAAATTGCCAATAGACGGGTGGATATTGTTTTTTTGGATGAGAATATGCCGGGGATAACGGGTTTGGAAACTTTGACCGAGATAAAGAATATGGACAATTCCATTCCCGTGGTCATGATCACCAAAAGTGAGGAAGAGTTGATCATGGAAGAGGCCATAGGCTCCAAAATAGCCGACTATCTCATAAAACCGGTAAACCCCAATCAAATTTTACTGTCCATTAAAAAGAATTTGGACCACTCCCGCTTGGTCTCGGAAAAAACCACGGCCAATTACCAACAGGAATTTCGCAAAATAGCCATGGAGCTATCCGTGGTAAATGACCATGAAGGTTGGGCAGAACTCTACAAAAAATTGATTTCCTGGGAAATGCGCTTAGAGGAAATAGAAGATTCCAGCATGTTCGAAATATTGGAGTCCCAAAAAACCGAGGCCAATAACCAGTTCGGGAAATTTGTGGACAAAAACTATGCCCGTTGGTTTTCAGAGGATAACGCTCCGGTGATGTCGCACACCCTGTTTAGGGAATTGGCACTACCGGAAATTAAAGGTAAAAAGACTCTTTTTGTGGTCATCGACAATTTAAGGTATGACCAATGGTTGGCCTTTGAGGATGCCTTTAACGCCTTTTACAAGAAAACAAAGGAAATTCCCTATTATAGTATTTTACCAACGGCGACCCAATATGCCCGTAACGCCATATTTTCTGGTTTAACGCCCTTGGACATGGAAAGAAAATATCCCCAATGGTGGAAAAATGATACGGAAGAAGGGGGCAAAAATTTATTTGAAGCCGAATTTTTGAGAGAACAGCTTAAGCGCTTGGGACAAGATCTGAGATGGGAATACCACAAAATCAGCAGCCTTAAACAAGGAAAACACTTGTCGCAAAATTTTAAATCACAAAAGGACAATGATCTAACCGTACTGGTTTACAATTTTGTGGACATGCTTTCACATTCCAAAACAGAAATGGAAGTGATCAAAGAATTGGCATCCAATGATAAGGCATACCGATCATTGACCAAAAGTTGGTTTAAAAACTCCCCTTTATTGGAAATCATTCAACAGGCACAGACCATGGGCCTAAAACTGATACTGACCACAGATCATGGTACCATTAATGTAAAGCAACCTTCCAAGGTTGTGGGGGACAAGGAAACCAGCCTAAATCTGCGCTATAAAACGGGCAGAAGCCTTACCTACGAAGAAAAAGACGTACTGGTGGGCAAAGACCCAAAAAAAATACATTTGCCCAGTATTAATATGAGCAGCTCTTATATTTTTGCCAAGAACGATCTTTTCTTTGCCTACCCCAATAACTATAACCATTATGTGGGCTATTATAGGAACACCTACCAACATGGCGGGGTCTCTTTGGAAGAGATGATTGTTCCTTTTGTGGTGTTGGAGCCAAGATAGACTAAGGAAAATTAGGCGTAATAGACAAAATGGTTGCTAAAAACCGTTGAATCGCTGATTATATATAGTCGAGCCTTAAAAAGCCCTTTTAAACAATATGTTTTTACAAATGATAAGTTCGGGGAAGGACAATAGTTCTTGAAAAAAATGACAAGAAGATAACTTCCATTTGTTCATCATCCTTTTGAAGTTGAATGCGGCTGCG
>JBGTBA010000074.1:0-7603 GCA_041749595.1 Flavobacteriaceae bacterium
TTGGTCTTTGCATTCAAAATAATCTTGTTGAAATTGACTATTAAGATACTGAAAATCAATAACTTAAACAGGTTTAAGACGTTGTTTTTCAACTAATTGAACTTGTTTTTTTATCTTATTTTCAACCCTTGATTCGCATTATATACTGAATTTGAAAGCTCTCCCGCTAAATTTGGTAAAACCCTTGGCGGATTTTATACGATAAAAGAAGATGCGTTACATATCCAATTGGAATTTAATTCGAACTACGAGGCCGACTCGCTAAAAACACTCACAATTCCCTTTATTTATGAAAAGGAGAATTTTATTTTAACTTTTGACGGTAAAAAAGAATTTATAGAAAGTAAGCCCATTGCGCAAGCATTGGACGGCAAATGGCTTATGGCAGGTAGGGTCGTGGCCAATGCCGAACAAAGAAGGGATACAACAGCACCACGAAAAACAATGAAATTTTTACAGAACGGCCATTTTCAGTGGATAGCCTTTAACACAGAAACAATGGCGTTTTCCGGTACTGGTGGTGGTGCTTTTACCTCAAAAGATGGCGTATATATGGAAAATATCGAATTTTTCTCCCGAGATGCTTCACGGGTTGGAGCCCGACTCGGTTTTAAATACGATCTTAAAGCTACGGATTGGCATCATACGGGAAAAAGCAGCAAAGGCGACCCGCTACATGAAATATGGACAAAGCGGATCCCCTAAAAAACAACCCTACAGGAGATTGTTTTTAATATCGGATTTGCCTCCCGTTTTTTCCAACAACTTAATTTGATGAATTTCTATGCCCTTATCTATCGGTTTTAACATATCATACATATTTAGGGCTACTACGCTTGCCCCGTGCATGGCCTCTACCTCTACTCCGGTTTTATAGATGGTTTTTACGGTGATCAAAATCCTGATTTCCATACCGTTAATTTCGTAGTCAATGGCCGTGTATTCAATGGGCATAGGGTGGCAATCGGGTAATAAATCGGCCGTTTTTTTTACCCCCAGCAATCCGGCTGCCCTGCTCATGGCAAACACATCGCCTTTTGGAACCGTATTATGCTTAATGGCCAGAATGGTTTCCATGGAACTTACTTTTACAATGGCCTGGGCAATGGCCGTTCTTAATGTGGGTGTTTTGTTCGTAATATCTACCATAATCAGTTATTTACCTTCCATTGATACGAATCGTCTTCAAACAGTTCTTTGCCGAAAACGGGAACCTGACTTTTAATTTCTTCTACAATTAAACGAAGTGCTTCAAAAACTTCCTTTCGGTGGGGTGCAGATACAGATACAAAAAGGCAAATCTCACCCACATTCACTTTGCCCAGACTGTGGTAGATATGCAAACAGCTTAAATTATAACTCTTAAATGCCTGCTCCCTTATTTCTTGGCATTTTTGGTTGGCCATTGCTTCATAGGCCGAGTATTCAATGGCCGCCACCGTTTTTCCTTCAATGGCATCTGCCCTAACCTGCCCCAAAAAAATATTATGGGCGCCAATCTGGGTTTTAGATTGATGTTTGGCGATGGATTCCGCTATAAACGAAGGAGAAATGGCCCCTTCAACAAAAACATTTTTAATTTTCGGTTTTCCCATGTCTCATCCAAAATAGAACCTCAAATTTAGGTATTTTTTGCCGTTCTGTAGTTAATGGTAACCCTGGTTCCTTTTCCTGGCGCGGAATTAATGAACAGGCGTCCGTTAATATAACTTATCCTTTCCTTCATAAAAAACAATCCCATACCCCCTTCACTGTTATTTTTGCGTGCCTTCTCCAAAATGGAAGCATCAAAACCTTTTCCGTCATCATCGATCACCACGCTCAATATGCCATCTCCATAGTTTACAGACAGTAGTATATAATTGGCTTCTGCATATTTTATGGCATTGTTCACGGCTTCCTGTGCCACCCTGTAAATATTGGTCTCTGCCAAGGAATTGAATCTAACATTGACTTCTGTCTTGTTATCAAACAAAATATTCTTTCCCGTAAGTTTGGAAAGTTCCTGCGCCATTTTTTGAAATGCAGGAAGAATACCATGATCTCCCAGTTCCGGGGGCGTTAGGTTAAATGTTGCCGTACGTACTCCTTTTATCAAATCGGCAGTTAACGCTTTGAGATACTCAATTTTTTCGGCTGTCTTTTCCTTATTTTTTAGATTGAAGGATTCAATATTAAATTTTAAGGCAGTCAGCATTTGGCCAATGCCATCATGGATATCCTTGGCAATACGTTTTCGCTCTTCTTCCTGACCTTCTACAATCTGGCTTGCCTGAAGCTGTTTTTGCCGTATGCTCTCCTCATAGTTATCCTTGGTCAGTTGCGCTACCTGGATCTGCGTTTTTTTGCGTTCGGTAATGTTGGAACAAAGAATCAATATACTTTGATGCACCGTGGATTGTTGCATGGGGATAATGGACATGTCCAGCCAAAGCACCTCACCTTTTGGGGTCCTTATTTCTATCTCTTCCGTACGAATGTTCATTTTATTGGTTTTGAAAACTTCCCGAAGATATAATTGCTGACCTTCGTCCGTGGTCAATATTTCTGATAAAGGTTTATGTATCTCTTCTTTGGTGTATCCTAAAAGATCTAAAAACTTCTTGCTTATAAAAACCACACTGCCATCGTTCTTGGCACTTGCAAACAGTGCGGCATTGTCTATTACAAAATTAAGTTCTTGCAGTTCCTGTAAGGATTTTTCCTTTTCGACAAACAGACGTTTTATTTCCAGTGTATCGGTTTCGGATTTTTGTCGGGCTTTTATCAGGTTTTTTATGGTATTCCGTATTTGGATGGAAAGGGGTCTAAAAATAAACAGCATCTCCAAGAGCAAAATCAGTAATGAAAGGATTAGCAAAAGATATTCTTTGTGTTTTAAATTTTGCAGCTGCTTCCTACTCCTTTTATCGTATTCGTTTACGATGTTGTCCATCATTTGCAAAAAAGGTCTTTCGTTTTTTAAAAGCGCAGATACAGAGAATTGAAGATCATCACTATTACTGGATTTATTTGCTTCCAAATGATAAAGTATTTCCTCTGAAGACTGCACCATTTCTGTAAAATGGGGTTGTATTTTATGAAATAGGTCCAAAATTTCTTTATCTTCCTCTATGGGAAGTCCCAAGGAATCACTCCCAAACTGTAGTCCATTTTGTGATACTTTCCAGACGGATAAAGTTCGCTTTATTTCACGATAGCTTTCTTCCGTTTGAGTTTTGGTTGCGCCATTTTTTAATAATAGTACTTCCTTTACCAATTTTTGGCTATACGCTCTTTGCCTTCCCGCCACGTTAATTACTCTGGAATCATTTAATTGGGAGTTAAGATGACTTTGAATTAATATTTGGGCGATGATAATATTCAGGGCAATAGCCGCCAAAGCCAATAAATACCATTTTCGCATTCTTTGAAACGCAGCAGTATCCAAAGGTTCAGGGAGCTTATTTATATCCATATCCTAAAAATGTGTAACCCATAACAGGCTAATTTTTATAACGCCCACTATCCCTGAAGTGCCTTACCGATAAGGGCCAAAGATGCCACGGTCAACGGGAGTGCCAAGGCCGCTTTTTGTCCTTTTTCGGACATTTTGCGCCAGGTTTTTTGAAGGATATCAATGGTCTTTTCGGCGGAATGTTTTTTGGCAAAGGGCTCAAAATAAAATTCCAGAAAGACCAAACAAATTACATCTTCAAGCGTTTGGGTTTCCGGATTTTTCTTCAACTGTTTTTTTTCCAGTAAAAAAGCCACCTTAGCGATGATTTCATGGTCGTAGCCTACTTTTTGCAGTATTTGCCCCGCCTTTTCGGCGTGGAATTTCTTTAAATCCTGCCGCCATTTTAAATAGCCAACCCGATCCATAGGATAGGACTCTCTCGGAATCTCCCACCGGCAAATATGCTGGCAGCGGGCGGTAAGTTGTAAGACTTCGGAGGCGTTTGGCTCAAAGGCATTCAACTTATCGGTCATCCGCAGTGCATACAACAACTCTTTGGGGTACTGTTTCTCTTCAAAAATCTCTGTATTGGGATCTTGTGCGTTGGCCTTGTCAAAAAGCACAAAAGCCTTTTGAAGTTTATCTGATACCGCCATTTTGGTTTAGGTTTGTTCCAAAGCTATTCAGAAAAACCAATATACACAAAGCCATCTGCCACTTTCACCGGAAAAGTTTCAATCTTGTTCATTGTTCCGTTAAGATGTTCCCCTGTTTTAAGGGAAAACATGTTTTTATGTAACGGACACGCTATTTTGGGTTCCCCCTGCGCCTCGCCTATCATTCCGCGCGATAACACCATTTCCATTTTATGTGGACATTTGTTCTGGCAGGCATACCAAGTTCCCTCACGGGTAAAATTAAATACGGCAATTTGCTTTTCCTTATATTTTACACAGGCTCCTCCGTTTTTGGGGAATTTTGAAATTTCGGCGGCTTTATACCAAAACGTACCATTTTCTGTCGTTTCAGTTCTTGAGGATTGAAATAAAGTATCGTTCATAACTTTAGGTTTTATAGTAATCAGGTTTTAAATTATCATTTGGTTCTGGCAATCCCGAGCTATCGGGAGTATCAAAATCACCAACACCAAAAGCTCCGTCACTGAGGCTTGGTAGTTGTACTCTAGAATTTCATGTTTCCAATAATCATCTTTACCATTTAAAAAGACCTCCCTCAATCCCTCCCAAGGAGGGAAGCTTATTTTTAGTTTATGCCTACTGACAAATTTATAGGACATGCGTAGCCTCCTAGGGTGGCAGAATCAGCCTCTGAAAATCCATTAAACCCAAGGTGCCGGCATTTTTTGATCCCGCAAGGAAACAAACTCGATACTCTCATCTTCTTCTTCTGAGTTTACAAAATGAGTGTATCTGGCCCGTATTTCCGGATTCTCAATCGCTTCTTTCCATTCGCATTTATAGGTATCTACGAGGTACTGCATACTCCTGTCCAGTTCTGTTGCAATGCCAAGGCAGTCATGTATTACCACGTCTTTTACATAGGTAATGCCGCCATCCAGTTTATCTAACCAGGAAGCGGTTCGGGTTAGCGGAGGAGCGGTTTCTATATAAAACATTAAAAAGCGGTCCACATAGGTAGTGGCTTGTTCTTTGGTGACTTTTTCCGCCAACAGTTCTGCATGTTTTGGATTAGCTCCGCCATTACCGCAGATGTACACATTCCACCCGCCTTCAACGGCAATAAATCCGAAATCCTTGCTTCGGGCTTCGGCGCATTCCCGAATACAGCCGGATACACCTCCCTTAATTTTGTGTGGAGAGCGGATGCCTTTGTACCTGTTTTCAATTTCGATGGCGAAACTTACGCTCTCGTCCATGCCATAGCGGCACCAGGTAGAACCAACGCAACTCTTAACGGTACGAAGCGATTTTCCATAGGCCTGCCCTGTTTCAAAACCTTCGAGAATAAGTTCTTCCCAAATCAAAGGAAGTTCATGTAGTTTGGCACCAAACATATCAATACGTTGCCCTCCGGTAATTTTGGTGTACAGATCATATTTTTGGGCAATCCGCCCCATGGCCATCAATTGTTTTGGTGTTATTTCTCCTGCAGCCACACGGGGTACAACAGAATACGTACCATTTCTTTGGATATTCGCCAAAAAGCGATCATTGGAATCCTGAATGGTTTCCTGTCTATTGGCGGTTTCGTTATAAATACTGGCAAAAATAGCGGCGGCGGCGGGCTTACACACTTCGCAACCGTGTCCGGAGCCCACCTCATCCAGCAATTCGTCATAGTCCTGAATACCTCTGAGTTTTACAATATCAAAAAGTTCTCTTCTGGAATACTGAAAATGTTCGCAAATAGCTTCTTTAATTACTTTTCCAAGGGATTTTAGGGCTTCTTTAGCCAAGTCTTCTACCATAGGTTTGCATCCGCCGCAACCGGTAGTCGCTTTGGTAACTTTTGCTATGGCCTTTATCGACTCGTTTCCGTCTTTTATAGCACAACATAGTTGCCCTTTGGTCACCGCTTCGCAGGAACAGATGACAGCCGTATCCGGCAGATCCATGGCACTTCCAAAAGACACATCGCCCCCATTTCTACTTCCTAAAATCAGATTTTCAGGGTTTTTCGGCAAGGGCATTGCGTTAAGGTACATCTGCAACAACATGTTGTAATCCCCAGCATCGCCCACCAATATGCCGCCTAAGAGCTTTTTGCCGTCATGGCTCACATTGATGCGTTTATACAAACTTTCGGTTTTATTTTCAAAAATGATGGAATGCCCTTTATCAGCAGGCATAAAGGGTTCTCCGAAACTGGCGACATCTACACCAATTAATTTTAGCTTGGTAGACATATCGATTTCATGGGCCATGAGCGAATCTTCGATACCCAGAATTTGATCGATGGCCACTTTAGCCATTTCATACCCCGGAGCCACCAGTCCGTAAATCATTTGATTATAAAGGGCAACTTCGCCAATAGCGTAGATGGAAGGGTCTGAGGTTTGCATTTTGTTGTTGACCACGATGCCTCCTCTTGTTCCCATTTGCAGATCGCAGCTTTTTCCCAATTCATCCCTGGGCCGTATCCCGGCCGAAATAATAAGCATATCGACATCAATCTTATCATCCTCGCCAAACTCCAGTCCCGTAATATGTCCGTTTCCCAATATTTGGTTAGTGGCCTTGCTTAAGTGAATGTTGATTCCCATGGATTCCAGTTTCACTTGCAGCACTTTACTACTACGTGTATCCAATTGCCGAGGCATCAACTTTGGTGCAAATTCCACCACATGCGCTTCCATTCCCATATCCATCACGGCCTTTGCGGCCTCCAAACCCAGTAGCCCTCCTCCTAAAATTGCAGCTCTGGGCGACTTTATATTGGATTTAATTTTCCGGGCATAGGTTAATGTAGCCTCCAGATCTTCAATGGTGCGGTATACAAAAACACCCTCTTTGTCTACTCCATTAATAGCAGGAACAAAAGGGGCGGAACCTGTGGCCAATACCAAATAATCATAGTGAAAAGTTTTCTCGCTTAAGGTGGTAATGGTTTTGGATTTACGGTGAATATCGGTTACCCTTTCTTTGGTGTATAATTCTATTCCCTTTGCTTCATACCACGCTCGGGTTGCCAGAGACAAGCCTTCCGAATCGCCATTTTCGAAAAACGCACTAAGATGCACCCTATCATAAGCCACTCGGGGTTCTTCTCCGAAAACAATCAATTTATAACCTTCATTGCCCGATTTTGCCCTAAATTTTTCGCAAAACTTATAGCCTACCATGCCATTTCCAACCACGATTACAATTTTCATACGTATTGTATTTTGAATTAAAATACAATATTACGTATAATTACGTATTTATTTTATGTTTATTTGGAAATAAATACGTATTTTTTTTATGATAACCCTAAAAATAACTATTAAATAATAACGATTTGAATTCTAATTTACTCATTATATACCTCATTATTCTTTATAATGAACTAGTGTTGTGTTAAGTCAAAATTGACGGGTAAAGTCTTTTGAGTTTTATCCTTGCCTGGTCGTTTGTGAACTGCCAATTTATTTTGGAAGTTTTATTATTTCTATGATTTTGCCACGCTTCCACTTCTGATTTTATT